>NZ_JBFUET010000014.1:0-216302 GCF_056403815.1 Mesorhizobium sp. P2_E9 | reverse complement strand
GTCGTGCGTCTTGGCGCAGCCCATCCGGCAAGCGCTTCCGGCGCCAGCCACAGTGTTAGACGGCCGCGACGGCGAAGGCCTGCTTCATACTCCCGCCAGTTCGTCACCTTGAACTTCATCTTGCTGATGCGATGACGGCGGGCGGCGTTATGCTTATGCGGCATGGTGTGCGGATCAATCACGCTGGTTGCGATCGCAGACCCATAGGCGGAAATCGTTGAAATTCGATCCCTGCACCAATGCTATTCACTCCCGATCCCTAGGAACGGCGAGCACACGCTCGCGACTTTGACGCCGGTTCCGGAATGGTGGCCCGGTTCTAGAAAATTTTCCATAGCTAGACTCGAACAATGTTATGTAAATATTTTCCTTGACATTATGATATATTTCTACCACGTTTGCCAGGCCGGAAAAGGGAACGCCGGTCCAAAGAGAAAAAAGGGTTATGATCATGACATCGCTCAGAAGACGGATGATGAGCACGGGGTTGGCCGCCTCGAGCATAGTGGCTCTCACCATGGCGACTGGTGTCGTGGCGAAAGCGGAAACTCCGGCCGATACTCTGGTGCAAGCATTGCAAATTGACGACATTATTACGCTCGATCCGGCAGAGCTGTTTGAGTTCAGCACCGCTGAGATTGCTGGCAACACTTACGAAAGACTGATTTCTTACGATTATCAGGATGCGTCAAAGATTGCTGGTGAGGTCGCTGAATCGTGGGACGTATCGACAGACGGCAAGACGATTTCGTTCAAGATCCGCCAAGGCAAGAAATTCGCCTCTGGCAATCCTCTCACCGCCGAGGACGTCGTGTTTTCGCTGCAGCGTGCGGTCACTTTGGACAAGTCGCCGGCATTTATCATTGACCAGCTAGGCTTCGATAAATCTAACGTCAAAGACAAAATCAAGCAGACGGGACCCTACACGTTCTCGATGGAACTCGACAAACCCTACGCGCAAAGCTTCGTCCTGTATTGCCTGACATCACCCGTCGCATCGGTTGTCGATAAGACGTTGCTTCTTCAACACGAGAGTGACGGTGATCTTGGCTATAAGTGGCTTAAGACGCACTATGCCGGATCCGGCCCTTTCGTCATCCGTGATTGGAAAGCGAATGACGTCGTCGTCCTTGACCGCAACCCGAACTATGAAAAGCAACCGCCGCTCGCGCGGGTGATCTACCGTCACATCAAGGAGACCACGACACAACGGCTCATGCTGGAGAAGGGTGACATTGATATCGCGCGCAATCTCAATCCAGAAGAACTCGATGCATTGTCGAAGAACCCCGAGATCAAAATTGACGAAGGCGCGAAGAGCACGATTTACTACCTCGGCCTGAATCAGAAAAATCCATACCTCGCCAAACCCGAGGTGCGGGAGGCCTTGAAATGGTTGGTGGACTATGCAGCCATTACCGACACAATCATGAGACATAAAGGAGAAGTTCATCAGACGTTCGTACCGAAGGGCTTTCTCGGTGCGCTTGACGAGGCTCCCTACCATCTAGATGTCGCCAAGGCGAAGGAACTCCTCGCCAAGGCGGGTTTGCCCGATGGCTTCACGGTCACGATGGACACGCGTTCCATACCCGAAATCTCCGGTATCGCCCAAGCGATGCAGACCACCTTTGCAGCTGCAGGGATTAAACTTGAAATCCTGCCCGGCGATCAAAAGCAAGTCTTGACCAAGTATCGTGCTCGACAACACGACATTTTCATCGGCAGCTGGGGATCGGATTATCCCGATCCCAACTCCAACGCCGATGTTTTCGCGGCAAACGAGGACAATTCTGATGGCGCCGCGGCAAAGCCGCTGGCCTGGCGCAATTCCTGGGATCCGGGCGCCCTCACTGCTCAGACCCGAGAAGCAGTCACAGAAAGTGATCCGCAGAAACGGACCGAGAGCTATAGGAAATTGCAAGAAGCCATTTTGAAGGACGGCCCATTCGTGATCTTTCTCCAGCAGACTGAGGTTGCGGCCGAACGCAAGAACGTCAAAGGTTTCATTATAGGCCCATCGTTCGACACCAATAGCGTTGCCCAGACGACGAAGAACTGAGCCGATGGTATATGCATTCGCCAAGGATGGCAGAGGGCATGAAACCCTTTGCCAGTTCGGAAAGGCCGCTCAGTTTGCTCTCGTGTTGGCAACGACCCTGCTTGGTCTCGTTGCTGTGACTTTCGTGATTGGCCGCGTCGTTCCGATTGATCCCGTTCTCGCCATAGTGGGTGATCGTGCAAGCCCTGAGGTTTATACGCGCGTACGCCACGAGCTAGGCCTTGACCTGCCCCTCGCCGAGCAATTCTGGATCTACCTGAAAAAAGCCGTCACAGGAGATTTCGGCAACTCCGTTCTTACCACGAATCCGGTAATGTCAGACATTGCTGCTGCCTTTCCCGCAACATTCGAACTGGCAACGGTTGGGACGCTGATCGGCACCCTTATCGGAATCCCGCTCGGTGTCCTTGCCGCTGTCAAGCGCGGGCGTATCATCGATCATGTCGTGAGGTTCGTGGGGCTCGCCGGCTACTCGCTGCCTATTTTCTGGCTGGGTCTCATGGCCTTATTGTTGTTTTACGCTAAACTCGGATGGGTGGAAGGGCCGGGCCGTATCGACGTAACTTACTCATACCTCTACACGCCGATCACCAACTTCGTTCTGTTCGACACTGCCGTCGAAGGTCAGTGGGAAGCATTCCGAAACGCGGCGTCGCATATCGTCCTTCCGGCTAGCCTCCTAGGCTATTATTCACTTGCCTACATCAGCCGAATGACGCGCTCCTTCATGCTGAATGAACTTGCACAGGAGTACGTCACAACCGCGCGCGTCAAGGGTCTCTCTGAGCTGCGCATCATTTGGCGCCATGCGTTGCGCAACGCAGCTGTTCCACTGGCGACAGTGGTTGCACTTTCTTACGCAAATCTGCTGGAAGGTTCAGTGCTAACCGAAACCGTATTCGCCTGGCCAGGACTGGGGCAATACATAACGAACTCCCTTCAAAATGCGGATATGAATGCAGTGCTGGGCGGAACGATCGTGATTGGCACGGTCTTCGTATTTCTCAACACCGCGTCTGACCTTCTCTACCGCCTTTTGGATCCAAGGACGGGTCGATGACCGGAACATTATCAATTCCAGAGGCTTCAACTCTAAGAACCTGGCTGCTTTCCAACGAGCCACGCTCCCGTTGGCAAGCAAGACTTGGCCGAAGCTATCTCGGCTGGCGGGTCTTTACCAAAAATCCGCTTGCTGTGCTCGGCCTCAGCTTCGTCACCATCGTCGTGCTGGCAGCGATCTTTGCTGATGTGATTGCGCCGTATTCACCTTTGGCTGCTGGTGATTTGCGCACCGAGCGGCTATTACCACCCAACGCGGCCCACTGGCTTGGGACTGATGAGCAGGCGCGAGATATCTTCTCGAGGCTCGTATATGGCTCGCGCATCACGCTTTTCGTGATTGCTCTCGTGTCGCTGATCGCAACACCCATCGGACTTATGGTCGGAACCACTGCCGGGTATCTCGGCGGGTGGATCGATACGGTTCTTATGCGCATGACCGACATCTTCCTGGCGTTTCCGCGCCTGATCTTGGCGTTGGCGTTTGTCGCAGCGCTTGGCCCCGGCATTGAGAACGCGGTCATCGCTATCGCAATCACCTCATGGCCGCCGTATGCGCGTCTGGCACGTGCGGAGACTTTGATGATCAGAAAGAGTGATTTCATCGCAGCGGTGAAGCTCCAAGGGGCTTCAACTTCGCGGATAATTCTCGGGCATGTAATCCCCCTTTGCATGTCGTCCCTGGTCGTTCGGGTGACTCTAGACATGGCCGGCATCATCCTGACAGCCGCGGGTCTTGGATTCCTTGGCCTTGGCGCCCAGCCACCAATGCCGGAATGGGGTGCGATGATCGCAGCAGGCCGGAATTATCTCATCGATCAATGGTGGGTCGCGGCAATGCCCGGCCTTGCCACATTCCTCGTCAGCCTGAGCTTCAACCTTCTGGGCGACGGCCTACGCGATGTCCTCGATCCGAAAGCGTACAGATGATGACCTCACTTCTCGAAGTTGAGGATCTCAACGTTCGCTACAATCTTCCTACAGGGACCGTCGAGGCCGTGCGTGGCGTGTCCTTCCAACTGGGACGCGAACGGCTCGGCATCGTTGGCGAATCCGGCTCCGGCAAGTCGCAGACGGGCCGCGCCATTCTTGGGCTCACACCACCTCCCGGAGAAGTCACCGCCAGGCGTTTGACCTTTGATGGAGTCGATTTGATAAGGGCCTCGGTGCAGCGTTTGCGGCAATTGCGCGGGGGGCGCATCAGCATGGTGATGCAAGATCCGAAATACTCGCTCAACCCCGTCATGACGGTAGGAGAACAAATCGTCGAAGCCTATCGGGCTCACGCCAAGGCCACGCGCGCTGAGGCATGTGATCAAGCTCTTGCCATGCTCGAGTCGGTCAAGATCCGGGATCCGAATCGCGTTTTCTCGCTCTACCCGCATGAGATTTCAGGGGGGATGGGACAAAGAGCGATGATCGCCATGATGCTCGTGACCGGCCCGGATCTCCTCATAGCCGACGAACCGACATCGGCTCTCGACGTCACGGTTGCGATTGAGGTGTTGCGGATACTTGACGAGCTCGTGTCCGAGCGAGGCATGGGTCTCATTTTCATCTCGCACGATTTGAAGCTTGTGTCATCGTTTTGCGACCGCGTTCTCGTCATGTATGCGGGCCGGGTTGTCGAAGAACTGAAGGCGGCGAGCCTCAAGGACGCGCAACATCCTTATACGCAGGGATTGATCCGTTGCATGCCGTCACTGTCGGATGAGGTACGGCCGCTGCCAGTGCTCAACCGAAACCCGGCTTGGGAGCTTTGAAAATGCTGAACGTTGAAAATTTGAATGTTGTTTTTGGATCAGGCCGGCTCGCGGTTACCGCGGTTAAGGATATCAGCTTCGAGGTGCAGCAAGGCGAAGCCTATGGCCTTGTCGGTGAATCAGGCTCCGGAAAGTCAACGGCACTTCGGGCCATCTGTGGTCTTGCGCCGATCAGCAGCGGCAGCGTCAGGTTAAACGACGCCGCAGTTCTTGCTCGCCGCGACAAATCCTTTTACCGGATAGTGCAAATGGTCTTCCAGGATCCCTATGCCTCTCTCCATCCCCGCCACACGGTGGACCGCACGCTTTCGGAACCCTTGAAAGTCCACGGGCAATGGGACATTGAAGGGCGTGTCCTAAAGGCGCTTCGGGAAGTGGGGCTCGGCCCTGCCTTTCGATTTCGATACCCCCATCAACTTTCCGGCGGCCAGCGCCAGCGTATAGCCGTTGCAAGGGCGCTGATCTTGCGTCCAAAGCTTCTCTTGCTGGATGAACCGACCTCTGCGCTGGACGCCTCTATTCAAGCTGAGATTTTGAATCTTCTTGATGACCTCAGGCGCCAAATGGGACTGACCTACGTTCTTGTCAGCCATGATCTTGCTGTCGTCGCGCATCTGTGTGATCGGATGCTCGTCATGCGCAATGGTGAAGCTATAGAGGAAACCTCGTCCCTGACATTGCGATCGGGCATAGCAACGGACGAGTATACCGGCTCGCTGATCAAGGCCAGCGAAGGTTTCACTCGCGCGAATAGGATTGGCAATTTCGCCTTGCCTGCCTCGCCTCGACCCGGTTCTTGAGCCGCGCCAAATGGTCCGGTGCTGCTAGTCCGCGTAACTTCCAAATCTATCCTGTAGTTGCTGGAGCCTTTCGCCCCTTGTTCGCAGCGACTGCCCAAGGCGATGGATGATAGTTCACAAGTAGTCCGAGAAACGCGATCGACGCGCTGAACCAGGGCCTTGTCGCGTTCAAGGACGAGCTCGCGGCCGACAGCCTGGCGATGAAACGTGTCGAGGTCGCCATCGTCACCTTCGGACCGGTCAACATCGTCGCGCCGTTCCAGACCGCTGACCTGTTTACGCCTAGTACGCTGGCGACCAGCGGCGACACCCCAATGGGCGCGGCGATCGAGCAGGGCCTCGAGATGTTGCGACGTCGCAAAGATGAGTACCGCGCGAACGGCATCTCCTACTACCGCCCCTGGTCTTTCTGATGACCGACGGCGCGCCCACGGACAGCATCGTTGCTGCCGAACACGCGGTCAAATCCGGCGAGGCGGCAAAGGCGTTTTCGTTCTTCGCCGTTGGCGTCGAGGGTGCCAACATGGATATCCTCGCCAAGCTCTCCACACGCCAGCCGCTGAAGCTAAGTGGCCTCAAATTCCGCGAGCTGTTCTCCTGGCTCTCCGCATCGCTGTCGGGCGTCTCGCAGTCGCAGGTCGGACAGATCGTGGCGCTCCAATCTCCCGCAGGTTGGGCCGAGGTGTGATGTCTTGGCGCATAGCGTCGGCTACTAGCGCCATCGGCACTTCGCATGTCACGGCCGGCAAGCCCTGTCAGGATAATTCGGTCCATGCCCTGATCGAGGGCAGGGAAGGTCCAATCCTCGCGGCCGCCGTCTGCGACGGCGCTGGCAGTGCGGCGCATTCGGAGGTTGGGTCTTGGCTGGCCGGGCAGAACCTGCTGGAACTCATTTTCGTGCACTTCGCAGAGAACGGTGCGCTCGATCAGATCGATCGGCCCAAAGCGTTGGGCTGGGTGACCGAAATTGCCGAGCGCATCGCCGCCCATGCGCGCGCACTCGGGCACGAGGTGCGCGATTATGCATGCACGCTGCTGGTTGCCATCCTCGGCCCCACGAGCACCGTGTTCTTTCAGGTCGGTGACGGCGCGATGGTTGTCTCGCACGGCAGTGAAGACGGATGGTCCTACGTGTTCTGGCCGCAGCACGGCGAGTTTGCCAACACGACGAACTTCGTCACGTCGTCAAATGTCGCGGATGTCCTCGAATTCGAGTTCGCGCCGCGGCGCATTGACGAGGTCGCGCTGTTCTCGGACGGCATCGAGAACCTTGTCTTGCACCAGGCTTCGCGCAGCGTTCATCAGCCTTTCTTCGATACGATGTTCCCGGCTGTCAGACGATCGGCGGTGGCGGGCGAGGACTCTACGCTGTCGGATGGGCTGAAGGCTTATCTGCTTTCGCCGCAGATCTGCGAGAGGACCGATGATGACAAGTCGTTGATCCTGGCCACGAGATCGCCAGCTGAACCGATGGTGGCCGTAAAATGAATGCCAAGGTCCGCGAGGTGTTCACCCTGCGGGGGGAAGCCCTCAAACTTGGCGAAATCGTCGGCCAGGGCGGCGAGGGGGCCGTCTATGACCTGGCTGCACACAAGAACCATGTCGCCAAGATCTACCACCGGCCGCTCGAGCAGCAAAGGATCGACAAGATCCGTGCGATGGGCAAGATCAAAACCGATTCACTCGAAAAGCTGACGGCCTGGCCGACGGGGCTGGTCTGCTCCAAGGACAGCAAGCCCATCGGGCTGATCATGCCGAAGATCAGCGGTCGCAAGAGCATCCATCAGCTCTACAGCCCCAAAAGCCGCAGAACCGACTTTCAGCGGGTTGATTGGCGATTTCTGACACGTGTGGCGGCAAACACCGCGAGAGCATTTGCGGCCGTTCACGACAACGCCTGCGTCATAGGCGATGTGAACCACGGCGGTGTGCTCGTGGCGCAGGACGCTACCGTGCGCCTGATCGACTGCGACAGCTTCCAGGTCTCCTATCTGGGCCAGCAATATCTTTGCGAGGTCGGCATCGAGACCTTCACACCGCCGGAACTGCAGGGCAGATCGTTTTCGGGCATCGTGAGGACGCCCAATCACGACAATTTCGGTTTGGCCGTGATGGCCTTCCTGTTGCTGTTTATGTGAAAACACCCCTTTGCCGGCCGCTACGCGGGAACCGGCGACATGTCGATTTCGAAGGCGATCGAGGAGTACCGCTTTCCCTACGGGGCGAACGCCGCCGCGGTTGGAATGGCGAGGCCTCCGAGTTCCCCCGAACTCGCCATCGTCGGCCCACGACTTGCAAAGATGTTTGAGGATGCCTTCTCGCAAAATGGAACGTCGGCTGGCAGGCCCGTGGCCCGGGACTGGGTGGCTGCCTTGGCCGAACTTGAGGCGAACCTCAAGCAGTGCTCCGCCAATTCCAGCCACTGGTCACTTGGCTCATCGCCGTGCCCTTGGTGCAAAATGGAAGGCGCCACGGGTGTCCCGCTGTTCTCAACCGTTGTTCCCGCCGGCGGGGGGACGCTTTTCGATATCGCCGGATTCCAGCGGCAGGTGGACGCCATCCCGCATCCCGGGCCGGTGCCGACCGTCCCCGAAAAGAATGTGACACCAGATCCCCAACGCCTTGAAGCTCAAGGGGCACGCGCGCCGCACCAACTTCCGGGCAGGAATAGCGGCCGCAGTGGTCGGCGTCGCTGGCTTGATGATGGCGCAGATCTGGGTGCTGGGCATCGCCTTGGGGGTTTTTCTGGGGTTGAGAGGTTTCTTGAACAGGGACAGTGAGGCTGCGGAATACCGGCACATCGCCGGCGAGGCCGCCACCCAGTGGAAAAACGCGCAAACCACGTGGATGCAGAGGGCCGGCCCGGATGCCTTCGACAGGCAAAAAACGGTGCTCGCCGGGCTCAGGCGAGAATGGGACATCTTACCTTCCAAACGGGTGGCCAGGATCTCGGAGCTCGAGCGCAACCGCCGTCAGGCGCAACTGCACCGGTTCCTGGACAACTTTGAAATCTCATCGGCAAAGATCGAGAGCATCGGACCGGGCAAGAAACAGGTCCTGGAGTCGTATGGCGTCGAAACAGCGCTCGATGTCGAGAGGAACAAGCTCTACAGCGTGCCCGGATTCGGACCCAAAACCGCGCAGAAGTTGTTGAATTGGCGAAGGTCCGTCGAAGCCCGCTTTGTCTTCGATCCCTCACGCGCGATCGATCCACGCGATATCGCGCAGATTGACCAGGATATTCTCGGCGACCGCAAGCGGCTGCAGGGCGCCTTGATTCTCGGTCTTGAGCAACTCAAGCAGACAAGAGCCCAGATTCTTGCGGCCCGTGAACACAGTCGCCCGGAAATGGAGCGATTGCGGTTGGCATTGGATCAGTCGTCGGCAAACGTTGCCGCGATTTCAGGGTAGTCTTGGTAGCGCTGTGGGATCGTCAGTCACTCGAAGGGGCACGCCGGTCTGACGTTGAAGTGACCTGTCACTGAACTGTCATCCAGTGGCGATTAGAGCCCCGGCCGTTTCTGTTACGCCGTATGACGCGGCACTCATGCGGACGAAAAACACCAGCTTCCTGAAAAGCGTCTGCTTCGACCTTTAAGGCCGACTCAGACGCATGTCCCGCAGCTTCTTCGTTAAAATGGAGCTGACTTATAAAAAGCGGTCTTTAAGAAACGCCGCGGGGCCACGGTCTGGCGATGCGTGCAAGCCAGAACCGGCACCCAGAAGGATGCCGACAAGGTGCTGGTCGACAGTCCCCGACGGACTCGGACCTCCTCGTCTACAATGCAACTGTCAGTTTCCCGACGGGGATATGCCAATGGATCCCAGTTTCACCCCAACAGGCTGAAGGGCATTTTCGCAACCAGGAAGCCTTGGGTTCGCTTCGCACAGACACGTCGGCCCCTGGGCGTTAGCGGGGTCCGAGCATGTTATATTCGACGACGACGAACTAGAAAGGTGACGAACCGCGTTAGCGATGAGCCCGCCCGTTACAGCTCCTGTGACGCCTGCCACCGTTGCATCAACGATCACAGTGCCAAGACCCGCACCGGAGCCGGCCCCGTCCGCAGCAAGAACCGCGCCTCCCCGTTCGCCAATCCTGAATGTCTTGACGTGGGTCACTACAGGCGTCGTGCCGGTCTTGTCAGCGCCTATAGTCACAACGTCCTGAAGCCTTGTTCCGTCCGCCAGTCGGTAAGCCGCCAGTACTTGCGTCCCCGATGCTGCGCAACCTGTGAGCACAACGATGCTTGCCACCAATGTGGCTTAATTCTTGCTCGACCGCCGATGAAGGACGAAAAATGAAAAATAAGCGAGTTGGACATAGACCCCCCATGCAACGCCATCTTTGTTGACGAAGTCCACCCGCCAACGACTAGCAGACGGAGGATCGTCCGCCTCCCCCAAACGGGGGATGTTGAGCCGTTAGAAGTGGTAAATGGTGCAGACTTCATCCAAACGCTGGCAACCCATCAACGCTTGTGCCACGTTTGCCGCCGGGTTTCGGAGGGCGATGGTGTTAGCCAGAGGGAGAAGGGAAATTCACATTTCGATTGTTTACGGATCTCCTACCGTGGAGCGTCCATGAGTACTTCAGTTGGCCTCAATGCGAGCGATCATGGCGTCGAATGAAAAGCAGTTGTCGTCTCAGATTGCAGACCTCACGACGGTCATCAACGCTGCAGCCTGTGATGCAAATCGCTGGACTGACGTCGCCGTGGCGATGCAGAGCTTTATCCCTGGATCAAAGATCTTGTTTCAGGTGGTGGAGAAAGAAAGCACCGTTGTGCATCAGGTTGTCTATTCAGGCTTCAACGACAAAACCATTCAGGCATACGGTGATCATTATTGGAAGCTTAATCCATGGACTAGCGGTACGAACGAGATGCATATGTCGTCGTTCAAAAGCTCGTCAGAACTATATCCTGACAAATTGTTGAGGAAGACGGAATTCTTCACGGATCTTGTGGATCCGGAGCGTGAGTGCGATGGAGCCACGGCTCTGAAATTTGCAGCGCATAGCGATCGATATGCGATTCTGGCCGTGCACCATGATTTCCGGCATCATGAGCAGATCCATGCTCGAAGTCGAGCCTTGCTTCAGACCGTTGTTCCTGCCCTGCGAACAGCGCTCGAATTAAACCGTCTCACTAACCCAACGTTTCATCTCCCGGGAGGACGTGGGCTAATCGACCAACTCGTCGACGCGGCAATGGTCGTTGATCAAGATTGTCGACTTCTGGCGTCCAACGTGCCTGCAAACCGGGTTTTAACCGATGCCCGGGTTTTGTTGATGAAGGCGAAGGACACAGTAGAGATCAAGGACTCGGAGGCGAATGCGGCCTTCGCCCGGCTTGTCAGAGATAGCTGTGCTGTTTTTCAGGACCGGGCCAGGCCGAACGATTTGATCGTGAACACCCGATCGGGAGGGTACATCATTACGTGCGTGCCGATGGCGATAGAGCAAACAAGTGCGCTGCCAGCAGGACTCTTGTCGATTTTCGCTCCAAGAACGGTATCCTTGGTCATAGTCCGCCCTCGCGCAAGTCAAGACGCGTCAATAGTAGTTGACGATCTGCGTCGACATTTTGGCCTTACTACCGCGGAAGTCGGCCTCATTCTAGAATTTGGACGCGGCGGCACCCTGTCGGAAATCGCCGATCGGCTTAGGGTTTCGCGGTCGACCGTCCAATCGCACCTCAAGGCGATCTTTGCTAAGACTGGCACCTCCAAACAGAGAGATGTCGTCACGCTCGTCACAAGCCGTGCAGCTACCGGCAGGCAGTTTTCTGTCGATGATTGAATAGGATATTGGTCGACAATGGCCGCATTCTTGCTCGGTTAATCTTCAGAACTGCACTTGGGATCGCCGAAAGCGCATGTCTTGAATTTCGATCGTTCGTCCACGCACTTATCGATGACGGCCTGCACCTCGCGCCTGCAGGTTGAAATGTCCTCGTCGTTGTAGGACGAGGCGCAACCTCGAAGCTCCTCCGCGTACATCTCGTCGCAAATCTGCACCGGAGTGGCTCCGGCGGGATTTGATACAAGTAGGAGTAGAATGGCAGCGAATGAACGAAACATCTCGCGCATCTCCCGACTTATTCCAGTCTCTACTGAGAGCAAGCGCCTGCTTGTTCTTGCCGAGCTTCGTTGAGGTGTTCCCTGAACGAGGCTCGCATTTTCCTGAGGGCGGGGGTGTCTTTATCGCACCTCTCTAGCAGGCCAAGCGATGTCGAGAACAGCAGCACGCCATCATTGGCGCTACCGCAGACACCATTGTTCTCATGGGAGTTTATGGTGTCGACCGTGGGCTGAATGAGGCGCGTAAGTTCATCATCTGTGCATGCCGCATCGGCTCTTGCTGGCTGGGCAAAACTAACGGCAAGAGGCAATACGCCCAATAAAAGCGCCGCATACGTCGAGACTTTTGACATCGTTCAATCTCCGTGCTGTTGTTGCCTGTGTTTCCAAGGATGTTCGGATGCCGTCTGCGTCAGTTAACCTTGTAGTTGTTTCGCATTTTCGTTATGAATGGATCCGGCTCGGAATTGTTTGTTTCGTTGTGCGCGCATTCGACGGCACGAGCTTGCTGCTCTTCAAGAGTCTGGGCAGCGTTCCGCTTTTCAGCCCGGTTCGAACTTGGAACTGAGTCGTAATATTGCTTGAGCTCGAAGACGCGGTTGACCTCGGCACCGCAGCTCCCCGCATAGGCTTGGATTGACATGGCTGCAACGATCGACACGGAAAGCAGCGTCGGGATGAGTAATCTAAGCATGGAATTGATCTCCTTCATGTTTCGATCGGGTAGTGTCTGTCTCAGAACTTGTTTTCAGTCGCTTGGCAAACGCCCGTCACGATCTTACTCGGGTCGCCGTTGTCGATGATCTGTATGCGGCCCGTTCCGCGATCGATCGAAAACAGGCTGTTGGCCCTCGTGAACGTGATCGTCGATTTGGAGATCGCCACGCCTCGTTGCGGCTCTGCGCCCATCAACAGCACTGATCGCGCATCGACGTCGACGGTCATCGTCAGGTTTGGCGGATTCTTCAGGTCGTTGCCGTTGACGTCTTTCATAAGGAGGCAGGACAGTGTCAGCTCGCCCGCGACGGCAGGAACATTCGGAGAGAAGGCTATCGCCAGCCCGGCGCAAACTATGTAAGCAACGGGCTGAGCGTGCCGCCTTGTCGTATGTCCTGAAGTTGCAACATTGCTCTTGGCCATTTTGCCCGCCCCCGATGTGTCAACGAGTTGAGCAGTTCCATAGGGCCGAAACATCCCTCGTTCGGGGGAGAAAGCTTGATGAACTATTTTATTTTCGGCTCATCCCGAGTAGAAAGTGGCTTCGAATTACTGTTTACTTGGTATTCTGGGATTGCGAACTGAACGTGAGGCTGGCGCGGGGCAGATTGAGGACGGTTGCGTAGCAGCCGTGCGTTCAGAGCGTGGAGTCCTTTGCGGTAGCGCAAGCAGGACATCCCGGGCTCGCCTCCCGATCAATCTTGGCGTTTTGCGCCGCTGTCGGTCCCCCGGCTGCTTGAATATTCACCCGGTTGATCGAACAGGAGGCAGCGCTTCTGGGACTGGGTAAATCCGAAAGCGATGCATTGATTCTGTGACGAGCAATCCCGCTCGCACTCGTCGCGGCTGCGGGCAGTAAGCTCCCGGAACCCGTTCCCTGAAAAGGCCTTGCCGTTGAAATATTCGAAATAGGTAGCTGAGCCCGAAGCGGAGGGGGTTTCACTCCCCGACATGACACCGCTGGTGGCGCGGGCATTCATCGAGAGTTGGCCGGGTCGCTCCTTGAGGAAGCACTTCCGGTTCCATGCGTCGTAGGTGAAAGCCTTGCACCAGCCTTGCGAGGCCTGGCACATGGACTCGCACTGTTCCACGCTCTCCGCTTGACGGGTCTCGGCTGCTTCACTCTTGAGGTCCCTGTTGAGGAAACGCCTGAAAGTGACAGGAGGTGGCGTTACGGCCACTGCCTCCTGCTCCGGCGGGCTAGGCTGGGGCGGCGGTTCTGGAGCCTGTGGAAAGGCAGGTGGATTGGTTGGCGGACGGTAGCCAGTGACAAGGCCGCGGGTGGCGGCCGTATGTCCTTGGCTTTGCTCCGCGCCCTCTACGCTCGCGAAGAGCCTGCAGACGCTGCCATCCGACGAATGGTCAAAGCCTGCACATCCCGAGCGCGCGGAACAAAGGGCCCTGCAGGATTCCAGGGGCACGCTGACTGTAGCGCTTACGACCCCGTTCAGGAACGTCCGTGGGTATCGGAAGAGCTCCTCGGTCGACTGCGCGTTCGCTGGCCGAACTCCGGACGATAGAACCACAGCAGCCACAATTGCTTCAACCACTTCCAAAAGAAGTCCAGCGATTCTGGCGTAAGAGCGCTGGCGGCGAATGCGGTTCGCGAACGTCCTCGGACAAGGAGAATGCATGTCGGCTGGTGGCTCGGATACCTGGCACATCTGCCGATTGTTCATCTGTGACATTGGTTGCCTTTCTCCGCCGCTTTCTCGAACAGAATCTCAAAAGCTCCCGGGGCCGCTCACCGGACATTTCCGGGATGCGGGTACCGAGAAGGTCCCGAAATGGTTGTTGCAGATGCGGAACTTGGGCTGCCGTGCCGCCGGAGCTGGCGAGACTGGTGTTGGCTTTGCTGTCGGCCGCGGTTTTGTCGCCTCGCGTTTTTTCTGACGTCTCGGCTTCGCGCGGACGACCGGCGCAGGCTTGCGTGTCTTCTGCGATGTGGCGCTTTCCTGCTTCTTCGCTTCCGACGGCCCTTGGATAAAAGGCTCTGTCGTCTGAGCCGCGATCGGCGGATTGGCTGGCGGATGGTAACCCGTGACCAGACTGCGAGTGCCGGCGATGTAGTGCTGGTTTTGGCTCGCGCCGCCGATGCTCGCGAACAGCCTGCACACTCGGTCCGACGACGAGTAGTCGAAGCCGAGGCAACCTGACCGGGCAGAGCAGAATTCTCTGCAGGACTCCAGCGGCACGCTGACCGTGGCGCTGACGGTCCCGTTCAGGAGAGTCTGCGGGTAACGGAAGAGTTCCTCGGCTGATTGCGCGTTTGCAGCTCCGCCCGACGGAACGACTGCAACGACGATTGCGCCAACCACTCCCAAGAGTAGTCCGGCCATTACGCCGCGAGGACTACCTTTGCGCGGACGAACGGCAACGAGTCTGGCGAGCCATTCGAATTGTCGCAACTTCACTTCGTGGTCCTCCTGAATAAATCGCGCGCCCGCTCGAATTCACATGCCGGGCGAGCAAACCGCGTTCGCGGGCACTTGGAAAACGCCTCTTACAGTCGTGCACATCTTGAATCGACCCTGCTTCACGGCAGGTTTTCTACGCTGCGGCGAAGACGGCGCGGCCGCAGGCGGCTTGGGCGTGACGGAAGGCGGCGCGGATTTGCGAACGCTGTTCTTTCGCGAGCTTTTCGCGGCTTCGGTCGGCTTCGGAGAGGGCGCTTCACGCGGCGCCGGCGCTACCGCCTCTGCTGGCTTGGGCGATGGAGCCCCCATCGGGGGATTGGCAGGCGGACGGTAGCCCGTGACGAGACTCCGGGTGCCGGCGATGTGCGGCTGGCTCCCGTCCGCGCCGCCCACGCTCGCGAACAGCCTGCAAAGTCCGTCGGACGACGAGTGGTCGAAGCCGACGCATCCTGAACGCGCTGAGCAGAGTTTCCTGCAGGTATCAAGCGGAAGGCTGACCGTGGCGCTGACGGTCCCCTTCAGGAGGGTCTGTGGATAATCGAAGAACTCCCCTACCGACTGCGCGTTCGCTGGCCGAACTCCGCCCGACGGAACGACTGCAGCGACGATTGCGACTGCCAAACCCAAAAGAAGCCCCGCTATTCCGTGGCGAAGACCACGCGCCAGCATGTTTCCTCCTTCCTGGGAAGCCTCGCGCTTACCGTTTCCGTACAATGGTCGTTTCCTCGGAAACGGCCGGGGCCAACTTTCTTTTCAGGCGCATGACGTTTTCATAGGATCTCTGTATCCGCTCGAGCATTTCCGGGTCCTTGCGCGCTGCTTCAGACAGGAGGGCGGCAACCTTTTCCGGGACCAGTGGGTCTGGATGTTTGTCGTTGGCGAATATCAGGATGTCGTTCCCTGCCCGAACGGCTCGCAGCACCGAGTCCTCGAAGCTGATGTTGTCGGTGATGGACTGCATCTGCATGTCGTCGCTGATGACCACGCCCTTGAAGTGCATGTTGTCCCGCAGCAGGCCGGTCAACGTCGCGCGGGAAAGCGAAGAGGGGATTTGGTTCGAAAAGGACAGCTTATCATTTATCACATGCGCGGACATGACCATGTCGACATCCCCCGACTCGATCAGGTTCTTGTAGGGGAGAAGTTCCTTGTCGCTCCATGTCTTGGAAACGTCGGCCATGCCCTTGTGGCTGTCCTTGGTGCTGGAACCGTGTCCCGGGAAGTGTTTCAGGGCCGTTAGCACTCCCTTCGCCCGATGCGCTTCGACGAAAACTTTCGCGTATGCCTCGACCGTCTGCGGATCGGCGGAAAAGCTCCTGCCAAGCTTGCCAATGATGGGGTTCGCCGGGTTGACGTTGAGGTCGACGACCGGAGCCAGGTTGAGGTTGAACCCCAGGCCCGAGAGGGCGGAAGCGAGGTTCTGGTAAACCGCGCCGGCCATGGCGGGACTCATTGACTTAGCCACAGTCGCCTCGCTCGGCGTATCCTTGAACCCCATGGCGCCCGTGAGCCTCTGGATGCGGCCGCCCTCCTGGTCGACCGCGATCAGCAGCGGGGTTGCCGCGAAGCGCTGCAGGCCTTCGTTCAGTTGCCGCACTTGCTTCAGGCTGTCGATATTGCGCCCAAGATAGATGACGCCCGTTATCTTTCCTTCTTCCGCCTGCCCGACGACCCTCGCGTAGCCCTCTGCATCCGGCTCGCTGCCGACGAAGCCAACCAGTACCATCTGCCCGATCATCTGTCGCAGCCTGGCGTCGTCGATTATGCTGTGCAGCTTGGCGGTTTGAACGTGAGCTCCCGGTACCGGGTCAGCCTTCAGCGGCGAGGAAAGGCCAAAGAGGGCGCATGCGACAGCGATGAGAGATGCGATCCGCGGCGGCATGTTTCAGTCCCTCGGAGCAACGGGATGCACGAAGTCGGGAGTGACTGTCCGGCTGTTTTTTCGCGCCGAAGTCATGCCTTTTCTTCGCACCGGGTAGAGGTTCGTTCCGTTAACCAGGAAACATCGGTTGGGCCGCGCGGTCACCCATGTGAACCCGCCGCATCCACCGTCCGAATTACATTGCTGCATGCATTCCTGGTACGAGATCGCAACGGACTCCATGCCATTTCCAATGAAGCCGCTTGTGGTGAAAAGCTCCCAATCGGCATTCAAGGTCGGAGGAGGGGCCGATGGCTTGGCCTTGAAATAGAGGCCGGACCGTCCCAACGGGTAGGACTGCACGAAATCGAAGCCGGATTTCAGGAAGCATCGGTTCACTTCCTGGTTGTAGGTGAACGCCCGGCAGGAGTTTCGGCTGTCACACAGAGCCGAACAGCTTTCGGCATTGGGCGCATCCAGGCCTTTCGTCACGAGATCCCCGCCCCAGAGGTCAACGCCGCTGAAAGACGCGTAGTACCACGTCTCGGCGTTGGCGGGATCGCGGTAGCCTGGAATCTCCTGGCGCGTGCCGCCCGTCGAGAGCCGATCGGACTGTGCTGACGCGACTGCTGGAAACAAGCGGCAGAGGTTGGTTATGGAGGAATGATCGAAGCCGGCACAGCCCGAACGCTCCAGGCAGATCTTCCGGCAGTCATCCAAAGGCCGCCGGAACTCGGCGCTGGGGCTTCCCCTCAGCGCGGTCTCTGGATAGTCGAGAAATTCGCCGCCGGACTCCTGTGCTGACGCCCTCGGAGCAATTCCAGGCATCGCAAGCGAAAATGACAGCAGCAGCACGAACGATGCTATCCCCGCCGCGGCCACGAGCAGCCGACGACCCCTCTGCCGCATTCCCGCTTTCCTCTTGGCCCAACCCATGAAGGCGATATGAAGGCGCGGCTGGGTCAAGGACTGATCGATCCTTCGCAGTAGGTAGTGCGAAGGAAATTTTGGTAATCGTTGGCATGGCTCGAACCCGCGTCGCTGGCGTCGAGGCAAAGCGAGCCCAGGAGGGTGTTGGCTTGCGCATTGCCCTCGAGCGCAAGCTCGAAATATGAACGCGCCGCCTTGTTGGAATCGATCGCGTCGACGCGATCCGACGCGAAGGTCCTTGGATCGTACCATTTCGCCATTTCGAGCTTCGCGTCCTGGTTGCCTCTCTGCATTGCGAGATTGATCGCCTGCAGCCCGACGCTCCGATCTCCGCGCTTGAAAGCCTCCTTGCTCAGGGCGAAGAGTTCATGGCCGTCCGTGTCCATCTCCTTGAGCTTCTCCAGCCTGGCCGCAAGCGGGGGATTTGTCGGATCGGTGTAATTCGAAAGCAGGCTTCGCGTTTCCGCGGTCGAACCCACGTTTACGCGTCCGGCTCCTACGCTAGCGAAGAGACGGCACTCGTCCTTTTTCGAATGGTCAAACCCCTGACATCCGGAACGCGCCTCGCAGAGTTTGCGGCATTCTTCCATCGGCTTGGAAAACTGGGCGCTGACGATCCCGTTCAGCAGAGTGTCCGGGTAGTTGAAAAGCTCGTTCGCCGCGGAATTTTCCTGTGCTCCCGCCAACAGGGTCATGCCCAGCAGCATTGCAGCGGCCACAGCCGCCATGTACCCCCTGATGGGGAGGAAATACTTGTCTAAGCTGCTCTTCAGCATGCCACTGTCCCTCTGACGGTTTCATAGGCGGCTAATTGCCGGACCTTGTGATTTTCAATCATTATTCCAGCGTCCCCTCGCAATAAGTGTCCCTCAGGAATCCATGGAACCCAGGGTCTTGAGGAGAACTCGCGCCCTTTGCGCAGAGGGAGCGGAGCAGTTCCTTCGCCCCTGTCTGGCCTTCTACCGACAGCTCGAAATAGGCCCTCGCCGCCCTGTTCGCGTCGGCCCGATCGGCTTTGGCGGGGTCAAAGGAGCTTGGATCGTACCAGCGCGCGATTTCGAGTTTCGCGTCCTTGTTGCCCCGCTCCATTGCAAGGTTGATCGCCTGCAAGCCGATTCCGCCGTCGCCTTCCCGGTATGCCTCGCCGCTCAGGGCGAACAGTTCAACGCCGTTGGTGTCCGTCAGTTTCAGCCTCTCGAAACGCGCGAGCAAAGGCTCGGGCTTAGGGAACCAACCCCTGCTGTCGGCGATGTAGTACCCTCCGCCTGCCACAAGCAGCGCCAGCGGGATCAGAAGGTACGGGAACCGCCACTTCTTCTTCGGCGGCGGGGCCACAGGCTGGGGTTTCGGCTCCGCCGCCCGAGGCAGCTCCACGGCCTGTTCGAGAGCCTCTTCCAACTCCCGCTCGATGGCCTGAGGAACGGGGGCCTTAAAGGGAGTCAGCTCCTGTGACCAAGCTCCCGGGCTAGGCGGGATCGGCGGCCAGAAGGCGCTCCCCTCTATGTCATGGCCTTCGACTTCGATCTTCACCTGCAGGTCAACCGGGATCTGGTCGCAGACCTCGGGTCCGACAACCACCGTGGCTGAATTCGCGCCGCGGCTGACTACGGCCGCATCTACGGTTGAAGGACGCGCCTGCCACCCGGCGCCGCCAAGATAGGGAGCGTCCTTGGACTTTCGCATGATCGACAGGCGCAGCCTCGGAGAGCTGCCCAGTTCCTGCGGGAACGTGATCAGGGCATGCCCGAACAGGCGCGTTTCGTCCTCGCTGACTTTGACCGCAACCTTGTTCATCGAACCGTCCCAACGGGCGTGCCAAGGAGATGCGCCGAATCGTCGAGCGCGTCCAGGATGGCCCTCAGGCGCTCGTTCTCCTCGACGTTGATGGTGATCCCTTCGCCCGAGAGGACGTTGTCGGCAACCGCCTGGTGGAAGGCGTACATCCATTCCGAGAGCGCGAGATAGGAGAAGTTCCGCCGCTCCACGCCAAGCCCGTCGCAGTCGGAGACGCTCGGGCGGCGGGCGAACACCCTGACTTCGCCGTTCTCAGTGCCGTCAGGAGCCAGTGGCCGCTTGTTCTCGGGCATCGCGTCGAAGCCAAGCGTGCTGACGAAACGGTTGATGTGGCTGGTCGCGAGAAAGCCTGCCTTCTCGAGCAGGATGTCGGACCTTTCGACGGAGCTTCCCGAGAGCCTGGCGAGATCCCCGGCTATGCGTTCTTCGAGTCCCGACCGACGGGCCGCGGCAGTCAGCTCGGCTACCAGCTCGCTTGCGGACTCCTGCCCGAGGCCAATGCCCTGCAGCGCATTGTCGTTTCTCGCGAGGGCGAAGAGGCTATCCGTCCAATGCCTGATGGCTGAGCGGGCGAGATAGGTTTCGCGCGGCAGGGCTTTCTGCGAAACCGATTCCCCGGAGGAAACCGCGGCGGCGGCCACCTTCTTCTTGCCGGGCAAAGGAGGAGCCCCGGGTCGCGGAGGCGTCGGGCGCTTTTTCGCCTCGGCGTCGGCCCGCCCTTCGGAACCTTCCTCCGGCGCGTTCTGACGCTTGAGGCGATTCCCATATTCGATGTGAAGATGTTCGGAGATTCCGTTCTGGGATATCTGCAGCATCTTCATGGCGGTCCCGAACTGGTCCCGCTCCCAGACCTCGGTGAGGTTTGCGAGAATCTGGTCGGAAACTTCCCTGCGCTCGGCAATGCGCTTGTTGATGTCGCTTTCGATGAAATATGGAGCGAGCACGCGGCGGATATCGTGGGCAATGTTCCCGACGCGGCCTCGTATCTGTCCATATTTGATCTCTGGACGGCAGATGGCCGCGAGGTTTTCCGCCAGATAGCTTACGCCGCCATCGTTCAGCCTCAGGGCCTCGTCGAAGGCCTTGGCCGGCTCCCGGAAATGCTGCTGGACTTCACTGACCTGAAGATACGCCTCTCGCAGGGCGGCGACCTTCGCGACCTTGTCGGGCAAGATCTCGATCTCGGAGCCGCCCTTGTACTTGATCAGCGACTCTGCCTTGAAATTCGGGTTGCGCAGCCAGTAGGAGTTGTTGAAAGGCCTGTCCGGCATCCATTCGAACGGCCACTTGTGGGCCTTGCCGAAAAAGCGCGTCAGCGAGGCGCCCAGGCGCGCGCTGAAACGATCCGCCAGGCTCTGCCCTTCTTGGCCAGCTGTTTCGCTGAAGTGCATGTCGAACATCGTCAGCACCAGGAACAGCGCGGTCTCGGTCCGGGCGCGGTCGAACGGGCTTTCGCCGTGCGAGGTCCTGATCCAGTCGTCGATCATGTCGGGAAGGGTCGCCACGTCCTGGTTCGAAGGCTTGATGCAGAGGAGCATGCTCGAAAGTTCCTGCTCCGCCACGTAGCGGTCGAAGAGGTAGGCGACCTTGCCCCGGACGAAGAGTTCCTTGAGCGCGTCGGGGTTGCCCTCGATGAAGGCCTGAAGGTCCACCTTCTGCCTGCTGCGGGCGCCCGGGAAGTCCAGGAGGTCAGTGTGCTCGAAGAATGGCCATGGCTGTTCCGATATCGCTATCCGCAGTTCTGCCACCAATGCGGCGATCACGGGTCTCGGCAACGAAACACCCGATCCCTTCATCGGCCTGATCAGCAGCTCGTCCTGGCCGGATTTTCCGAGCCCCCGCAGCGTCTCGACGTCTATGATGCTGCTTTCCCGGGGAACCAGCGCCTCGACGGGGCAGTAGGCGTCCTTGGCGAACCCGAGACTCTCGAGGGCGGTGACGAGTTCAACGTAGAGATCGGTGAACTCCTGCAGCCCGCCCCACAGCACGGAAAAAAGGTCGGCGCGGTCGGCAATGGAAAGTCGGGAGGCAAGGAAGGCCGCTTCCTCCCAGTAGGCCCCCAGCGTTTCGATGTTCGGCAGACCTGCGAACTGCTTCTCGAAATACTCCTGAAGGTCCCACACGTCCTCCTCTGTCAGGCCATCCGTAGCTGCCTGGGGGAGCGTCCGGCTTTTCGCTTTTTCCAGAGCGGACAGGACGGCGTCGGAAGTCAGCGGCGCGCGTTTCTTCGCGTCCCCGTCAAGGAAGAAGCTGTTGCCCAGCACCTTGGCCACGTCTGTTTCGCTCAGCATCCTCAGCACGACGGGCGCGCCCGCCGGACTTGGCTCTTCCCGGACCGAAAAGCGGGTGACAAGCCCGGTCGACTCCCGGTCGCCGCCGGGGTTGATCTCCCGGATGAAATCGACCTCCCGCCCGAGATCGCCGAAACGGGCCATCAAGGGCGCGCTTCCGTTGCGGGCCAGGACCGACACCAGATAGGACTTGCCAGCCTGGCTGGGTCCGAACACCCCGACGCACATGGGGCGGTCGATGGCCAACATCGCCTTTCGGGTGGCAACTACGGACTTCCTGAGCTGCTGCTCGGCGATCGGGCGCGTGCTGCCGACCCGCTCCGCGTTTGCGGCGGCACCTATCCAGGCGAGACCGTCCTGCGCCGATTTCAGCGCCGTGTCGCAGGTCTTCTTCAATTCTTTACGCATGCCTTCAGCTTTCACTGGATGGAGATAATTCCGGTATCGAGCCAGTAGCCGTCGCCCGCCTCGACCGCGAGCGTGTCCAGCTTCAGCTCCATGATGCGCTTGACCGGAGAGCCGTCGGCGTCCTCCGCGTCCTGGATCACGAATTCTTCGCGGGTCGCCTCGCTCGTAAGAAGCGCGATCTCGTTCGCCTCGTCGTCTTCGGGCGCCTGCACGTTGCGCGCGATCGTGACGCGGACCGGCTTTCGCACGCTCCGCGCCGACCGCGTCTGAGCGGTCGTCAGCTTGTAGAGCGGCGTCGCCACCCACCGCTCCAGCGGAAGCTGCCTGAAGCCAATGCGCAGCGGGCTGTGGTAGTCGAACTCGGCCTCGGCTTCCGCCGTGGCGGCATCGAGGTCGATGTCCGAGAAGAGCAGGGTTTCGTCCGGGAGCGCCGAGCTGCCTTGAAGCCGACCGATGTACCGGGCCGTCGACTTCATCCGGAGGTACTGGGAGTAGAGGGTGAAGTTGGTGATCTGCCTCTCCGAGAGCGCGCACAGCATGGCGCCCACGACCGCGGTCGTCTTTGGATCGTCGATGTGCGTGTTGCTGACGCCCCGGAACGGATACCACGTGCCGACGCGATAATCCTTGATCGGGATGACGCGATCAGGCAGCACCGACATCTTGTTCATGAACAGGCTTATCATCTGCGGCAGGCGCATCGGCCGCCCGGTCAGCAGCACCACGTCCGCGTCCAGATGGTTGATCGCTTCCGCGATGTTGTCGAAGACGCCGTCGAAGATCGACAGGACGCACTCTTCGACGGCAAGCGGGTCGACCGCTATGTCGCAGTCGGCGATCGTGAACTCTCCGGCCCCGAGCGCGCCTATGCTGTCCTTGAGGTATCCGAGGATGCGCGCGTCCACCGGAATGTCGCCTCCGGCCGTCGTCCTTCCCCCGGTCTCGAAAAAGCTGCCCGCCTTCCGGATTTCCGTCTTGCGGCTCGTTGCCGGCATGGCTTCGCATTCGGACAGGACCGCGATGGCGATCGGCTGCAGGACCTGCAGCACGAACTGGCGGCGCAGGTGCTTTTCCTGCTCGGACATGTTGGGATTGTCGCCGGCGAAGCGGTCCTTGAGATAGTTCCGCGCGTTGGGAAGGCCCGCTTGGGCGAGCCCTTCCTCGAGCCTCGGTATGACAAGGCGTTCGATGACCACCTTGAGGAGGTCGTCGCCCGCGATGCGGAACCCTTCCCGGAAGTTCTGGTCAGGGAAGAGGGCGACGTTGTCCGTCTGGAAGTAGGTCGTAACCATGAGGTCGGTGGTGCCGCCGCCCACGTCGACGCTGGCGACGCGCAGGGACCGTTCGAGCTTCTCCTTGCCCTTGGAGGACGGGAGCGTTTTCGGCCTCTCCCTGTCCTTGCCGAGCATGTCGAACAACGTCCTGATCGACCCGCCCAGCTTGTGCACGGCCTCGCCGTAGAGATAGACGAGATGAACCGAACTCGCCTCGTCCCAGGAGCAGTGGATTTCCGGGCGCTGGCTGTTTATGCCGCTGTCGCTGTCGCCCCATCCCGACAGAGACCAGAGAAGCTTCACCGCGGCTTCCGCGCGCGAGCGGAGGATGCGCTGCTCCTGGATCGGGGTCGCTGACGGGATCGTCAGGATGATCCTCCGCAGGCGGCGCGGAGAGTCTTTGAGCCTCCTCTCCCGGCGAGTGCCGGGGTTGTTCATCATCGACATCGCCTGCGCGATGATTTCGACGAGCATGAACGTGAAGAAGGACGACCTCGAGAAGCAGAAGCGGCTCGCCGTCTGCAGTTCGCTCTCTTTGACCTTCAGCTTGAATTGGCGCTTGTCGCTCTCGAGCTGCTCGAGGACGTCGCCGCGGTCGTTTATGAAGCGGTACATGGAGCGCTCGATCAGCGGCTCCGTCCCCGCATGGCCCGCCGAAGCCGAACGGAACTTCCACTCCTGGAGAACCGGATCGGAGCTCCACAGGTACCGCTTCGGCGAAGAAAGCCCCGTCGCAGCCTCGGTGCCTTCCGACTCCCCGCGCAGGCGCGAGGCTTCGGGGCCGATGCGGAGCAGGCTTGGCCAGAAGAACGCCCGGGGGCGGCCAGACCGCCTGGCGATGTCTTCCGCGCCGAATTCCCCTGCCACCAGCTCACACTGGCTTTCGAAGGGATCGCGATAGACGAGTTCAGGCTTCGAAAGATCGCGCAGCTCCAGGACGACGGAGTTGTTGAGATCGACGTTCACATCGTCGGGGAACGACTGGATCAGAAGTCCGCACGACCGTGAGTTCCCGATGTCGAGCACCAGGTCGACATCGACCGGATGGACGTTCCTGTTGTCGCTGACCGTATCGATCAGGGTGACGCGAACGGGCTTGATCACGCTGGCGAGAAACTGAACGAAGGTTATGTACCGGGCGAGGTGCTCGAACTGGAAAGGAAAGTCCTCGGGCCTCAGCTCCTTGCCCTTCCTCTGGAGCTTCTTGAATGAATGGAGGATGTCCCTCAGCCAGTCGTCGAGCCACTTCTGCGCGTCCACTGGCCCTTGTCCCGGAACGTCGACCTTGTGGGACAGGAACGAGATGACGTCGGGGAGCTGGCTGACGAACCGGAACGATTCGGTCCGCATCGCGTCTTCCGGACAGGGCGCGAGGTAGGGACGGTTCGTCTTCCGTGGCGCGAGCGAGCTGTCGAATGCGAATATTGCCCTGTGCGTTCCCTTCCGGTCGCCGTGGGCGTTCCGGGTCTCTGTAACCCTCACCCGGACCCAGTCGGTCGGGCCCTGCGCGTATATTTCGTTGCCCAGCGAGTCTTTTCCGGGTTCGATCTTGAAGAACGGTACCGGCACCCAGCGGTCGAGGAAGGTCTCGAGCGCCCTCGATTTCGCGATGTCGTACACCACGTCATCGCCTTTGGGGGGGTAGGGCGGCTGGTCCGAGTCGGGATCGTCATCGTTCCAGTTCGGAAGCAGGCGGATCAGCGTCTTTCCATCCGAACCCGTTTCGCCCGGCGACAGCCGCTCGATAAACGACCTCGATAGGCGCGGAGAAGCGTCGAAGTCGAACCCGAACTCGACGAACTGGATGCCGCTGTCTGGCACCAGCGTGAAGCCATCGCTAAAATCGGCGAGGTTGGTCAACATGCAATCTTCCTGTCAGGCTGGTGTCGGCTTGCTGGGGTCACGGGACGTCGAACTCCATGACTTTTCGCTGCACGGCGCTGGACTCGTCGGCTAGACTGCCCGCGACGGATTTCCTGGAATCACCCCTCTTCAGGATGACGTTGAACTCGACGTCGGGGGATGAATCCCTGCGCCTGTTGAACAATCTCGTGTAAACCTCGTAGTGGCCGGCTGGGGGTTCTGTCGCCCAAGTTATATGTTCGACAGGCGCGTTGCTAAAAGGTCCGTACCCTTCCCAGTTCATGTCGACGTCGGAGACGGCGCCGCACGCAGGATGACGAGCCGACACGGTTCCACCGCCCGAGCATTTCACAAACAGGTCCAGGTCAGCTGGGCCGTTCCAAGTGAGCGTCACTTCCGTCTGGCCCTTCAGTCCTCCCGCGTTGTCAACGCGGTCTTCCGCTTGCTCTACCGTGCCGGGCTGCTCGGCTCTGGGCGGAGGCTGGCATGAATTCAGATGCCGCCGCAGCTGCTCCTCGATCACTGCTTCTTCCGACATCAGTTCCTGCGTTCGCAGGCTGGCCTGATCGACGGTCGGCGGCGGCGCCGCAAGAGCGCAGTAAGCGCCTCCGCCCTTTCCGAAGGCGGTGACGCCGAAAGGAAGGACCAAGCCGCAGGCTGGGAGAAGCAGCCACGCGGTCACCCCCGCGAGAGCGAGGGGCACAAGCCAGAGAACCCTGCGGGCGATCGACCGCCACCAGGAAGGCCCGGTAGCCCGCACGGGTAGCTCAACTGCTGCATCCGGAACAGACACCGTCGGCGGGCGGTCCCGTGCGACTGCAGCGATCTGTCCTCTGCCGCTGGTCTCTGCGTCATGCTTTTCGTAACCCCATGCCGTAAGGACGAGCACTCCGTCGCTCCCGTCGGAGTCGCCGGAGACCCACACGTTCTCGTCATCGGGGAATGTCACCGCGTTGCGCAGCGCGGTAGCCGTCGACCGGGCCGCTGGGTCAGAGCGAGCCTCATGCGCGGCGGCCGCACGAAGGACAGCGCGGACAGATTGGTCCAGGCGCGCCTTGTAAACGGCCGCCGTTTCGGGCGGGAGTTCCGTCAGGCGGACGAGCGGCTCGTCGCGCTCGGTATACCAGTCGATCCCCGAACCGTCCTTGCGCGGCACTGGTTCGGCCAGTTCGAGCCCGATGCCCCCGGGGAATTCCCGTCCGAGCACGGCCTGGAGCCTATGGACCGATCGCTCCGCGGTCGATCCGAGGGAACGCATTAGGCTGAGGGTCGTGGTGGCGACGAACTGGCTCATTGGATAGGGCCTTCCGTTGGCCCTGCGGCCGCGATCCCCGTGGTCGGATTGCACGGCTGATCGGCGGCGGCCACCGTCACCCCGTTGGCTGACAGGAACCGGATGGCGTCGCTCGCGCCGAGGGAGAAGTTCAGCTTCTGAACGTTCTCCCCGTCGAGGACTATGAAGGTGTTCACTCCGACCGCCCGGCCGCAGGCATCTGAAAGGGGACCTCCGCTGTTGCCGGGGGAAATGTTTGCCGAATGGGTGATGACCTTCGCCGCCCCGCCCTGAGGCATGGCCATCACGTTGCCCTGCGTGACGACCATCTCAAGATGGCCGATCCCCGTTGTATCTCCATTGAGGATCGCCCGATAGGTGCTGTCCATGGACATCACGAAGGATGGAAAGCCTCCCGCGATGACACTGTCCAACCTCCCGATCTCCGTCGATAAATGCAGAGGCATTACTGTGCTAGGCGCCTCGTCGACTCGCAGGAGAGCAAAGTCCGGGTTTCCGGTCTCGCCGTTCCCGGATCTCGCGACGACGTGGGCGGGGACCGCGCGCCCGAGCGCCTTGCTGGCGACGAATACCGTCTCCCCGGCGCCTTCGACAACGTGGTTGTTGGTGAGAATTTCCTTCTGGCTCACGAAAAACCCGCTTCCAGTGCTGAGCGAGTCCGCCGAGGGCGCGAGCACGAGGACCGTGGCCGAGTCCAGAGCGGCGAGAAGCGAATGCGGTGATCCGGGTCCAGGCGCCTGTCCGTCGGCGGCCGCCGAGGCGCCGTTTCCCGTTCCGCCACCGGCTTCATGGAGCGGCGGACCGAGAACGGATGAATCTGCTTCGCATGCAGCCTTTGCGAGTTCCGCTTTCATTTTGCCGATCCGATCTTCGAGGCTCCGGTTGACCTCTTCGTTGTTCACGAGCGGAGCTGTCGGCGGCGGCGGGAGCGCCTCCGGATAGACGAGGTTGCCCGGCCAGGCGGCGTAGATCAGGCAGGCGGCGAACACGAACGAAAGGGCAGCTATGGGCCAAAGCCAAGCCTGCCCGTGTCTCACTGAAACCGCTGCCTCAGTCCCTTGAATGGATTCTGCCGCCGCTTCGGGCTCAATCACGCGCCGCGGGGGCGACAGACCGGCTGTGGCGGAGCCTCCGGCGACGGCCCACGTCTGGCCCGGCACCCGGGGCGATATTCCGCTTGGCAGGTAGGGTCCTATCGTCTTCTCGCTGTGCCGCACGAATGCGGCACGAGAGGAACGGGCTTCATCCGGCAGGACCCCCCAATTCGTGAGGACGGCGTTCTCGCCAACGGCAAGGATTGAGTTTTCGTCCGCCACGTTGAGCATCGCGCCAACGGTTTCGCCGATTTCTCGGTCCGCCAGCGCCGGACGGAGCGCCTCGATCCGCGCCGCCAAGATCGATTCGACCCTGGCGCGCTTTCCTCGGTCGAGTTCGCCCAGCCGCTTCGGCTCGTCGTCGAAGCTGCTGAACCACGCCACGACCAGGCGTCCGCCCTCCTGCTCCTTGGCGTTCGGCTCAGCGAACAACCTCGACGCGTTGTCCCCGCACAATTCGTCTATGCGGGCGAACGCCGCTTCGCAGTCGCGCCACAGCGGCTTCCCGGCGACGGCCAACACGTCGTCGGCACGCGCGGACGTTGAACGAACGAAGTGGACATTGCCCCCTCGAGCCATTAGGCACCTTCCCCTTGCCGCAAGAAATCGTTAACTATGCGGCGTCCCCTCCGGCATACTTCGACGGAAAAAAACGCAGTGTCAACGAGCGCTCAAGTAGATTCGACTCAGATGCTTAACCTGTAGCGGACCGCAGCCTATTTCCCATCTTGGCGCCAGTTCCTAGTTTGATTTCCATTTTGGCGTTGCACATCCCCCATTTGGGGCTGGAAATGCAAATTCTGGAGGATTACGGTCGCGCCGGGCCGAATTGCCGATCGCCACAGGGGGCATTGCCGACGGCAAAAGGGAAATGGGGCAACGGGAAAGATCGCGATCTGTCATGAGGCTTCTGGCTGGCCGTCTAACTCGCCCTCCACCTCGCCAGTCATGACGTCAATCAGCGAACTTCGCTGACTTGGCGGTCAAGTCCCGCTTGAAACAGAATACCAGCGACAGGGAAACATGTTTGCGCGTCTTTTTCACTGCAGATTCCGAGAGCTCCTGCTTGGAGCCGCCCGCTCGTCTGAGATGCGTCCGCTCCTTCGTCCTGCCGGAGTGGGAACACGCGCGGACGGTCTATTGCCCATGCAAGGTTCCGATCGCTACCGCATCGACATATGGCTTAGCCACGAGTGAATTTCCCGGCTACTCTATCGGATCGGGCAGAGCAGCAAGGCGTAGAATGCGAGCGTAAGCCTGCCAAGTGGACAGTTCTAGCCGTGCGATCGTATCAGCAGCCGTCGAGCGCCTTAATGCCTTTGATGTAGTGCTTGCCGCCCTTGTTCACTGTCCTCACTTCCGCGCGGCCAGAACATGCCGTTGTACCCTTCCTGAACGCATAGCTGACGAAGAACAAGTCATCTGCCTTCGCTTCGATGCCGAGAAGCTTAAGCGGCTCCTGCATCCCACCGTAGAAGCGACTCAGCTCGACCGCTGAGAGAGGACCCTTGGCGCTCTTTCCGGGAACTACGAACCGCGCCGCCTCCTTGCCGTCCCCGGTGCCGAGAGCCAGATAAAATGCCCGCACGACAGTCGCCGGAGTGCCGTACTGTTCCGTGATGTCCTCTTCAGGCGCGATACTTCCGACAATAGCCATGAGCGGGGCTCGGTGATGCGCATTATCAGTAGCCCATCGATCAACGATACCGACAGTAACGCGGCGTCCGATCAGGGTAGCCATGGCGCTGTCCATGCCGCCGACCGGCACGACGTGAACTTCGCGGAAACTGGACTCGGGATCGGCAAAGTCCTGGCCCTCAAGGCAGATGTCGGCATCCAGCTCCAGTAAGTAAGTCGGCTCGGGCTGATCTCCTGTCTGCACGTCTTTATAGTTCGGCGGCCCGGGAAGTATTCGGCGATGGAGATCGCCGCTCAGCTGCGACGGCTGCCCTTTCGAGATGTCGTAGCAGGCGGCCTGGGCCCCGCTGGCCGCAGCTATGCAGTAGGAAATCAATGCGCAAGCCCCAAGACGTTTCATAGGTCGCTCCCCAAAAAGCCCACTGATGGCATTCATTCATTGAGGCCTTCAACCGGTACTTCACCGGATGTATAAACCCTCCGTCGTCTCCGAGAAAGATCGTCACTAAAATGTTCAATGAGCATTATACTTCTCTGCCTACAGCCAGGTTTGATTGCTGCGGCGTCTTTTGGGGCAGCGCGTCCCGGCGACGCGATCGCCGGCCAGCTGCGCGATGCCGGCATCAAGGTCAAGCGCACGGTGTTGCCGGGTTCGACCTTCTGGAACGACTGGACGAAGTATCCCTATTCCATGACGATCTGGTACATGCGTCCGCTCGGCGTCCAGGTGCTGGCGCTCGGCTATCGCTCGGGCGAGGCCTGGAACGAAACGGCCTATGCCAACCCGGATTTCGACGCCAAGCTCAAGCAGGCGCTTTCGCTGGCCGATCCCGCCAAGCGCAAGGAGGTGATGAAGGACGTCGAGCAGATACTGCAGGATTCCGGCGTCATCATCCAGCCGTTCTGGCAGAAGCTCTACTGCCACATGAACAAGAAGGTAAAGAACTACGGAATGCACCCGACCTACGAAATGGACTTCCAGAACGTCTGGCTCGACGCCTGATGTAACTCCCGAGACTTGCAAGCAACAGCCGCCGGCACCTCTGACAAAAGGTGCCGGCGGCCCGTGAATCACTGACAGCAATTTGCGCAGGCAACAAAATGTCCGACGACGAGATCATCCTTTCCGAACTTTCCGACGACGAGTTGGTGCAGCAGATGCACCGCGATCTCTACGTAGGGCTGAAGGAAGCCATCGAGAAAGGTACCCGCATTCTGCTCGACCGCGGCTGGGCGCCCTACACGGTGCTGACCGAGGCGCTGGTATCGGGCATGCACGTTGTTGGCGAGGATTTCGGCGATGGCGTCCTGTTCGTGCCGGACGTGCTCTGGTCTTCCAATTCGATGAAGGCCGGCATGGCCGTTTTGCGTCCGCTGCTTGTCGGGACCGGCGCGCCAACTCAGGGCAAGATGGTGATCGGCACCGTCAAGGGCGACATCCACGACATTGGCAAGAACCTCGTCGGCATGATGATGGAAGGCGCCGGCTTCGAGGTCATCGACCTCGGCATCAACAACGCGGTCGAGAAGTACATGGCAGCCCTGGAGGAGCACAAGCCCGACATCATCGGCATGTCGGCGCTGCTCAGCACCACCATGCCCTATATGAAGGTCGTCATCGACACGATGAAGGACAAGGGCATCCGTGACGACTATCTCGTGCTGGTCGGCGGTGCGCCACTCACCGAGGAATTAGCCAAGGCTTTGGGTGCCGATGCCTATTGCCGCGATGCAGCGGTGGCAGTGGAGACCGCGAAGGATTTCATGAAGCGCAAGCACAATGTGGGCGTGTCATAGCTCCAAGGCAATCTTCCGTCCTTCGTGGAAGGCGTAGGGCGCCTGGCGCGGAGCGACGGCGTCGCCGACCTCCACGAAAGGCTGCGACGTATTTTCCAACTCTTTCGCCAGCCAATTCGCTGCCACGTTGGTGGTTGCGCGAACAAGGCAATCGCCCGGCACGAAGCTTTCTTCTCGGGTGTTGTGGTCAACGACGGTCGCGCCGTCCCCGTGCCACTCCAGCACACTGACATCCACCAGCCATGTGACGCCAAGCTGACGCAATGTCCGCCGCAGCGGGAAATCGGCAGCCGTGCGCTGCAGTTCCTTGCCGACCAACGGATCAGGCGTGAGAATGGTGACTTGATGGCCTTCCTCGGCAAGTTTCCAGGCTGTGCCACCGCCGCGCCAGCCGCCGCCCTCGTCGAGCAAAAGCACACGCTTACCTGGCCGCGCAACGCGGGCCATAACGGATTCGATCGAGAAGACATTGCCCCTGTCGATGCCGGGCAGGCCCGGCATCGCCGGCAGAGCCTTCTGGAAGCCTGTTTCAGGAGACACCGACCCCGTGGCGAGGATGACGGTATCGGCTTGAAAAGAGGCGATTTCCGACGCCTCGACATAGGTGTTCAGTCGCACGTCGACATTCAGTTTGCTGAGCTGGCGCTCATACCACCCGAGAAGGTCGAGGATTTGGCCGCGGCGCGGTTGCAGTCCGGCGAGCAGAAAGTTCCCGCCCAGTCTGCTGGAGGCTTCGGCCAGCACCACGTCGTGCCCCCGCTCGGCGGCAACCCGTGCCACCTCGAGGCCGGCGGGACCGCCACCGACGACAAGCACGCGTTTTTTGATGGCGGCTGCCGTGAACCGGTCGCCACCCCATTCAAACTCGCGCCCCGCAGAGGGGTTGATGAGGCAGCTGATCCAGTAGTCGCGCGAACGACGACCCCAGCACATCTGGTTGCAGGATATGCATCCCCGCACATCTTCCGACCGGTCCGCAGCGGCTTTGCGGGCCAGATGCGGGTCGGCGATCTGGCCCCGCACGATCGAGACCAGGTCGGCAGCTTTCTCGCCAAGCACCGTTTCGGCGTTTTCCGGCGTTCTGATATGGCTTTCGGCTACCACGAGGGCCGTCTTGACCACACCCTTCAGGACCGTCGCGAGATCGGTGCCAAGCTTCTCCGGATAGAGAAAGGTCGGCATTATCTTGTAGAAATCGAGGTAGCTGCCGGTGCCGCAGGTCACGTAGTCGATCAGTCCCTGTTCATCATGCAGCTGAATGATCTCCGCCAGTTCCTGGCGACTGAGCGCGACTGTGTAGTCGGGCTCATCGCTGACCGACAGCCCGACGATAAAATCGCGGCCGCATGTTTCGCGGATGCGGGTCAGGATCTCGCGGGACATCCGCGTGCGGTTTTCGAGCGAGCCTCCCCATTGGTCCTCGCGTTGGTTTGTCCAGGGTGTCCAGAACTGATCGACCAGTCCGAGATAGGCCGCCCAGACTTCGACGCCATCGAAACCAGCTTCCTGGCAGCGGCGCGCGGCCTGAACAAAGCCGTCGATAGTCTCCCAAATCTCATCCTCGGACATGGCGTGGGAACCATCGCTGTCATGATAGCTTGGAAGGCCCGAGGGCGACCAATGAGCATGAAACGAGTTGTCCGAATCGCCATGCGCACCGATGTGATAGAGCTGCTGGATGGCGATCGCCCCGTGTTCCTTGATCGCGCGCGTGACCTGCTGGAAATGAGGAATGACGCTATCATCGCCAGGTCGAAAATTGCCGCGTGTCAGGACGGCGGCCGGATGGACAGGCATGGGTTCGACGACAATCATGCCAGCCCCGCCGATGGCTCGCTCGGCATAGTAGGCTACGTGTCGTTCGGTCGGCACGCCATTCTCGGCCATGTTGGCGGTATGTGCCCCGAACACGATCCGGTTTCGCAGCGTGCGGCTGCCCAACTTTGCTGGCGAGAACAGATGCGGAAAGAGTTTTGACATGATTTCTCACCTGCGGGTCGGAGGACGGCAACCGCCTCGTGTGGCAATCAGGAGGCTTGTCCCATGCTCACGGATTTCTGAAGCGCTGCGGCAAGGCCGTCTGCCACGGCAGTTTCAAACCCGGCTGCACGCATGGCCTCGATTGCAGCCGCGGTAGTGCCGCGGTAGTCGATGAAGGTCTGGACGATATCCTTCGGACAATCCGCGCGAGCCTCGAGGAGCTTCCCCGTTCCAACCAGCACCGCGCTGACGCTCCTTCGGGCAATGTCCGGGCTTATTCCTCGCCTGACGGCATCGTCGATCATCGCCGCCGCCAAAAGCGCCGGAAACGCCGGGCCGGATCCGGTAAGGCCGGTCATGTAGTCGATATCTGCTTCGGTTTTGACCTCGTCGGCGGCGCCGCAGGCTTCCAGAATCCGGCGAACGACATTGCGGTCATCGTCGGTGACACCCCGAGTGCCGATCCAGGGCGTGTAGGAATTGCGCACTTCTGCGGATGCATTCGGAAGCGTGCGGACGACGCGGTCGGTCTTGAGACGTCGAGCCAATTGGTCGAGGGGGATTGCGGCCATGACCGACATCACGAGCTTGCCGTGCGCAGCGAACTCGATGGCGGGCCAATCCTGGGGTCGGACCGAAACGATGATGACGTCAGATCGATCCACCAGTTCCTGATTGTCCCTGATCCAGATAGCGTTTGGCAGAAAGCCCGGTTGACCGCTTCTGTAAGAGAGCGTGAGCTGCCCGGCGGCAACTATTTGTGCATCGACAATTGCCTCGGCGAAGGCGCGTCCAAGCCAGCCCCCTCCACCAATTATCCCGATGCTCATGGGCTTGCTCATTGTCGCAACTCTTCCTCAGTCCGCCAAATAGTCATGTCTGGCGAAGAACCGATCCAGTTCGCGCTGCTGCGGGGCCTCGCCTGTAAAAATCTCCACGTACCCGGGAATGCGCTTCATGCGGGCCGCGAGATCTTCCTTGGTCTGCATTGAGATGTAGCCGATCTGCACCAGGTAGACGGTGCGCGCTCGAACATCGGCCAAGCTTTCCTTGTAACCGAAGCGGACGAACATCTGGCTCATGGCGTCGAGACGCGTCTGGTCGGCTTTCTGGACCTCCGCCAGAATGTCAGGGGATTGAATCGCCCAGCTTCTGACTGCGAATTCGAACTGGGCATCGAACAAGGATTTGTCGAGCCAGCAGTCGAAAACGTTCAGCATCGCTTCGGCAACCGTCTCGGCATAGGCCTCGGCCTGCTTGACGAGGCTGCCGGTGTTCTTGTCGCGCCAACGCGCCACGAGGGCAGCCAGCAGTTCTTCTCTATCCCTGAAGAACCAATAGAAGCTGGTGCGCGACAGGCCCAGCTTCTTGGCCAATGGCGAAATTCTCACCGTGTCGACGCCGGATTCCAGAAGCAAGTCGTAGGCGGCTTCTAGCCATCCCTCCGGCGATCCACGCCATCCGCTATCGTTCGAAATCTGCTCCATGAGCGGCCAGCCTAACAAAACGCCAAACTGAAAACCAGCAAAATGTACACCTATGTCGACTCTGTCGACTTCTCAGAAGCTAAACTTGACATATATGTACATTTTCGCATAGCGTTCGCGCTTGCCGTCCCAGCCCGGAGTCCGTCAGATGTCGAGCGATCCTCTTCTGCAACCTTACAAACTCAAGCATTTGACCCTGCGCAATCGCATCATCGTGACCTCCCACGAGCCAGCCTATCCAGAGGACGGGATGCCGAAGCAGCGCTACCTTGCCTATACGGTGGAAAGGGCCAAGGGCGGTGTGGCGATGACGATGACGGCCGGGTCCGCGGCGGTCTCGAAGGACAGTCCCCCGGTTTTCAACAACCTGCTCGCCTACAAGGACGAGATCGTGCCGTGGATCCGGCAGATGACAGATGCGGTGCACGCAGAGGGCGCCGCCATCATGATCCAGCTCACCCACCTTGGACGGCGTACACGCTGGGACAAGGGCGACTGGCTTCCCGTGGTGGCGCCATCCCATCATCGGGAAGCCTCACACCGCGCATTTCCCAAGAAAATTGAGGACTGGGATATCGAGCGCATCATCAAGGACTTCGCGGACGCCGCCGAGCGGATGAAGGCGGGCGGGATGGATGGCGTCGAGCTCGAGGCCTACGGCCACCTGCTCGAACAGTTCACGTCGCCTCTCACGAACGACCTTGACGGTCCCTATGGTGGTTCCCTTGATAATCGCATGCGCTTCTGCATGGACGTCTTGAAGGCGATCCGCTCACGCGTCGGCGAGGACTTCATCCTGGGCGTGCGCTATACGGCAGATGAATGTCTCCCCGGCGGCACCGGCAGGTCGGAGGGCATTGAGATCTCCAAGCGCCTTAAGCAAAGCGGCCTTATCGATTACCTCAACGTGATCCGCGGCCACATCGACACCGATGCGGGGCTGACCGACGTCATTCCGATCCAGGGGATGGCGAATGCGCCGCATCTTGATTTTGCCGGCGAGATTCGTGCCGCGACCAACTTCCCAACCTTCCATGCCGCGAAAATACCGGACGTGGCGACTGCGCGCCACGCGATTGCATCGGGTAAGGTCGACATGATCGGCATGACACGCGCCCACATGACCGACCCACACATCGTGCGCAAGATCATCGAAAAACGCGAAGACGAAATCAGGCCCTGCGTGGGTGCCAACTATTGCCTTGACCGCATCTATCAGGGCGGGGCGGCATACTGCATTCACAACGCCGCGACCGGTCGCGAACTGACCATGCCGCACATCGTCCCCAAGGCCGAGACCCGCAAGAAAATTGTCATCGTCGGCGCAGGTCCGGCCGGCCTCGAGGCGGCCCGCGTGGCGGGCGAGCGGGGACACGAGGTCGTGGTCTTCGAGGCCGCCAGCGACCCTGGCGGACAGATCCGCCTGACAGCTCTGAGCCCGCGCCGCAAGGAGATGATGAGCATTATCGACTGGCGCATTGCCCAGTGCGAAAAATACGGGGTGACCGTCAAGTTCAATAGCTGGGCGGAAGCAGAAACCATCGAGGCGGAAAATCCTGATGTCGTCATCATTGCGACGGGCGGGGTGGCGCACACCGACGTCCTTTCCAAGGGCAACGAGTTGGTGGTGTCCTCATGGGACATCATCTCCGGAGACGTAAAGCCAGGAAGCAATGTTCTGATCTTCGATGACGCTGGCGACCACGCCGCACTTCAGGCCGCGGAATTCCTCGCGGGAGCCGGAGCGAAGGTCGAGATCATGACGCCGGACCGGTCGTTCTCACCCGAGGTCATGGCGATGAACCTTGTGCCCTACATGCGGTCTCTTCAAAAACTTGATGTCACCTTCACGGTCACCTATCGACTTGAGTCTGTTGAGAAGAACGGCAACCAGCTCATTGCAAACGTCGGCAGCGACTACGGCGGTATATCCAAGCAGCGCATCGTGGATCAGGTTGTCGTCAATCACGGCACCCTTCCGCTCGACGACATCTATTTCGAACTGAAACCGAAGTCGACCAATCACGGCGAGATTTCGCAAGATGAGCTCATCGCCGGACAACCGCAGTCGGTGATGCGGAATCCGCAGGGCCAGTTCCAGCTCTTTCGTATCGGCGACGCCGTTTCGGCCCGCAACACCCACGCCGCGATCTACGACGCACTGCGACTGGCGAAAGACATCTGACGTCTGACAACGGACGCCAACAACAAGGGCTGCGAGATGAACAGAAGTGAGGCCCTGCAATATTTTGTAGACACGGCGTTCGTGGCCTTCGACCAGTTCGCACACGATCTGCGATCGCGCAGATCGATCATCCAGCTCTTCGCCCAATCGGAAGTTCCCGGGCTGGAGCGGACCAATGCAGGGAGCCGTTTGCCGGTCTGTTCCTATCTCGGCCCGGCGTTGGCGGAAGAAGCGATCCCGTCTTCGCTCCGCAACCTGATTGAGCGCTTCAAGGCGATCGAGCCGCTGCTCGAATGGCGGCCGAAATCAAATCCCGCCCCCTCGGCCAGCAGCAATTTCCGTGACGGTCACGCCAACGCGATGATCCTTGGCCCAGGCGGCATCGAGGACAGAAGCGATCTGTGGCTCGGCGTCACTTTGATGGCTCCTCACGTCCGGTATCCCGACCACGATCATCAGCCGGAAGAAACCTACCTCGTGCTTTCGCATGGCGAGTTCAAGCAGGCTGACAAGGATTGGTTTTCGCCGGGCATCGGTGGTTCATTCTACAATCCGCCAGGCATCAAACACGCGATGAGATCGCTGGATGCGCCGCTGTTCGCTTTCTGGGCACTGTTGGTGGATGAGACGCATCACTGAGCTTGCCCGGGTGAAGCGCTTGATTCATCAATTCGCTTCATCCACGACTCGGTTGACAGCTGCCGGTCAAGGTGCTGCCGATTTCGAAGAAACCCCTTGATCAAAGATCGCGAAATGGTTGCTATATCTCGATCTTCACCCGGCCAACCGGATTGGAACAGCAAGCAAGGATATAGCCGTCGGCAATTTCTTCCTCGGTGATGCCGCCATTGTGGACCATGTGCACATCGCCGTCGATTTTGCGAACCTTGCATGTCCCGCATATTCCCATGCTGCAACCCGATCGGATCACCAGACCGGCAGCCCGTGCCGCAGCCAGGATCGTATCCGTCTCGACGCATTTCGCCGAGACGCCGGATAGGACAAATTCGATCTCGGCCTCGTTCTTCTCGGTGGGAACGAAGTCATCCGGGACTTTTTCGGCCTCAGGAAGAGGCGCGCGGAAACTTTCCTGATGGTAATGCGCCATGTCGAAACCGAGACCGGCCAGTGCCTCGCGCACGGCTTGCATGAAGGGCTCGGGTCCGCAGCAGAACACCTTGCGATCAAGATAATCCTGCGCCATGAGTCCGAGCATAAGTTGGTTGAACATGCCTCTGTAACCCGTCCACGGCTTGTATGGATCGGTCTGTTCAACCACCCATTTCAGGTCGATGCCAGTTACGCGCGACGCCATATGCTCAAGCCGTTCGCGGAAGATGATCTCAGAAGGGCGGCGCGCGCAGTGGACAAAGACGATGTCCGGATCAACTCCGGAATCATACAGATGTGTAGTCATGGACATCATCGGTGTGATGCCCGAGCCGGCTGAGATGAAAAGATACTTTTCGGCTGGCTGATGCGCCACCGAGAAGGTGCCCCCGGGACCGATTGCCCGCAGGCGCATGCCCGGCCGGAGGTTGTCAAACATCCACTGCGTTGCGACAGAGTCCGGCTGCGCCTTTACGGTAATGGTCAGCGAGGTCGGCCGCGACGGAGATGAGGATATCGTGTAGGTCCGGTAGATCGGTCCGCCGGGCATAGGCAATTCCAAAGTCAGGAACTGCCCTGGATCAAAGTTGAACAGCGCTCCGGACGGCGACCGGAAACAAAAGGTCAGGACGTTCGGCGCCTCCGGAAGAAAGGAGGCACACTCGAGCTCCTCCGCGTCAGTCCAGAAAACCAGCCTGGGTTTCATGACCACGTTCATTGGTTCACTCCGCGGCCAATTGCACCGAGGTCTGAGAGCGCTCAAGCCAGTTCGCATACCAATCAACGAATTGGGTCACACCGCCTTCCTGAACCAGCGAATACGGTCCGGGAACATAGGCGGGCGAGCAGATTCCTCGCTGGTTGGTTTCAATGATCTCGCGGTCTTCATCATTGGTAGAAATCCAGACCTCGGTCAGGCGCTTGAAGTCGTAGTCAACCCCCTCGACGGCTTCCTTGTTCACGAGCCAGGTGGTGGTGACCTCCGTTTCCATGGCGCTGATCGGCGTGACTCGGAAGGTCAAGGAGTGATCCGGCAGGAAGTGGTTCCAGGTCGTTGGATAATGGAACATCAACAGCGAGCCTGCTTCGGGCAGAGCCACCCGACCAAGATTCTTATGAACGGCGGCCTTGCCGTCGAGCGTGTAACTCACGGCCTTTTCCTGTAGCGGCATCCGCGCCAGGCGAAACTGGCCGCTGCCACCAAGGCGAAACTGCGCAGGCGCGCCTGAGGCTTCGCATCGGTCAAAATGCGCCTGAAGCGTCGCCGAGACCGATCCGTCGGCAGACACGCCCGCCACTTCCGGGTCGAGCGAGAAGGAGCGGCAGAGCGACGGGTGGTTGCTGCTGCAGTGGTAGCATTCGCGGTTGTTCTCCCAAACGAGCTTCCAGTTGGCCTTCTCGATGATGGTCGACGTATGCGCGACCTTTGCATTGTTGAGGTCATGGACCTCAAGGTAGGGAAGGGACAGGTCGGCAAACGGTTCGAAGTCTGGGGGTGTATCGGACAGACAGACGTAGATCAGGCCGGCTAGATTGCGCAGATGGACCGGCTTCAGGCCGTGTCTGGACATGTCGAAGCCGGGTCCCATGTCATTGGCCCAGATCAGCTTGCCGTCAAGTTCATAGGTCCACTGGTGATAGGGGCAGACGAGTTTGGCCACCTGGCCTTCGCGCGCCTTGCAAATCATCGAGCCGCGATGGCGGCAGGAATTGTGGAAGGCCCGGATTTCACCATCGCGGGCGCGCACGATGACCACCTCATAGGCACCCACGCGCATCGTCACGTAGCTGCCAGTTTTCGCAAGTTGGCACGCCGGGGCCGCGTAGAGCCATTCCTGGTAGAAGATGTGCTCGAGATCGAGCTGGTAAATCGCCGGCGATGTGTAAAACGGCTGCTCAAGGGCATAGCCCGAGACGCGGCGGGCTAGCAGCTCTTGGATGGAGGGCGAGGCGGCGTTCATGCGGAAATTCCATAGGTGACGTGCATTTTGAGTTGAAATTTTCTTATCTCAAAATCTTTTATGCAACGGCATTTATTTTCATCACGATTTACTTCAGCTAACCTCTTGCGTGCCGCGGGCGCTCACATAAAACGGAAAGCATCTCCGAAAAGCCGCGTGATGCCAAGACCATATGGTCACCTTCCTGGCAACCGCTCATCTGCTTTGAGGTGGCGCCTGAAATGCGGGTTTACAAAATGCCGCTGAGGACCTGAACGTGGTGTCCACGGTTTTCAGCCGCCAGATCAAGGCCGCTATCGCGAATGGAACCAAGTCGACTGCGAGCTTCCGTGAGCCGATATTGACCCTCAGTTCGGTTTCTCGGGTCCCCTGGACTTGTGAATTGTCGCGCCTGAGCCGCGCGGCGCGTCTTCAGGCACGCCTTCATGCGCGGCGTGCTCCTTGTCGAACTTGATCACCGGCTCCATCTTGGCCAGCACGTCGTCGGCCAGCCAGCACAGGCTCATATGGCCATCGCCGAGATGCTTCACCGGCGGCACCTTGGTCTCGCACAAATTGTCGGGCACCAGTTTCTTGTAGCCGCAGCGCGTCTGGAACGGACAGCCCGATGGCGGGTTCATCGCCGACGGGATATCGCCCTCGAGCACGATGTGCCGTTTGACCACGCTGGTATCGGCGATCGGGATCGCCGACAGCAGCGCCTCGGTATAGGGGTGGTAGGGCGGCGCGAAGATCTGGTCGGTCGTGCCCTGCTCGACGATATAGCCGAGATACATGACGACGACGCGGTCGGCGATGTAGCGCACCACCGACAGATCGTGGCTGATGAACAGCATCGTCGTCTTGTTCTTGCGCTGGATGTCCATCAGCAGTTCGGTCACCGCCGCCTGCACCGACACATCGAGCGCCGATACCGGCTCGTCGGCCACCACCACCTTGGCGTCGCCGGCAAAGGCGCGCGCCACGCCGATGCGTTGCTTCTGGCCGCCCGAGAGCTGGCGCGGCTTGCGGGTCTCGAAGGCGCGGGGCAGCTTCACCAGGTCGAGCAGTTCCAGCATCCGCTTGCGCCGCTCGGCGACATTGTTGCCGACATTGAATTTTTCCAGCGTGCGGATGATCTGGGAGCCGACGGAATGGCTGGGATTGAGCGTGTCGAACGGGTTCTGGAACACCATCTGGATCGACGACACCGTATCGACGCTGCGCTTCTCGATGCCGGTTGACTGGATCTCCTTGTTGCCGAGCGTCACGGTGCCGGAACTTGCCGTCTCCAGCCCGAGCAGCACCTTGGCCAGCGTTGATTTTCCGCAACCGGACTCGCCCACGATGGCGACGGTCTCGGATTCGCGCGCCATGAACGAGATCGTCTCATTGGCCTTGACGACGCGGCCCTCGCTGGAGCCGAAGACTTCGCTGCCGCCGACCTTGTAGTATTTCCTGAGGTCTTCGATCTTGAGCACCGGCGCGCCGGGCACGACCCGCTCGTTGACCTTCTTGGCACCGGGCGGCAGCGCTTCCCAATCGATCTCGTTGAAGCGCACGCAGCGCGAAAAATGGCCTTCATGTCCCGCGACTTCGATCATCGGGATTTCGGCGGCGTTGCAGACCCCCTCGACGAAATGGTGGCAGCGCGGACCGAAATTGCAGCCCTTGGGCCGCTCATGCGGCAGCGGCAATTGCCCGGGAATGGAGATCAGCGGCCGTGAGTTCTTGTCGGCGCCCGGCAGCGGGATCGAGCGGAACAAGCCCTGCGTATAGGGATGGCGCATCCGGTCGAAGACGTCCTTGATCTTGCCGGTCTCCACCGCTTCGCCCGAATACATCACCGTGATGCGGTCGCAGGTCTCCAGGATCAGGCCGAGATTGTGCGACACGAAGATCATCGACGTGCCGAACTTCTCGCCGAGCCCCTTGACCAGGTCGACGATGCCGGCCTCCACCGTCACGTCCAGCGCCGTCGTCGGCTCGTCGAGCAAAAGCAGCGCCGGCTTCGACAGCAGTGCCATGGCGATGACGATGCGCTGCTGCTGGCCGCCGGAAAGCTGATGCGGGTAGGAACGCATCATGCGCTCGGGATCGGGCAGCTTGACCGAGCGCACCATGTCCAGCGCGCGTTTGTACGCCTCTTCCTTCGACACCTTGTCGTGGATCAGCGGCACTTCCATCAATTGCTGGCCGACCTTCATCGCCGGATTGAGGCTCGCCATCGGCTCCTGGTAGATCATGGCGATCTTGTTGCCGCGGATGGCGCGCAGCTCCTCATCGGAAAGCTCGCCCATGTCCTTGCCCTGGAACTTGATCTTGCCGCCGACGATCTTTCCGATGTTGGAGAGGTCGCGCATGATGCCGAGCGACACGGTCGACTTGCCGCAACCGGATTCACCGACAATGCCCATAGCCTCGCCCGGCATGACCGTGCAGGAAAAATCCATGACCGCCGGTATCTCGCCCTTGCGGGTGAAGAAGGAGATCGACAGGTTTTCGATCTCGATGATCGGCGCAGCGGTTGGCCCAGGGGTCGGCTTGCCGGGATTTCGAACTGCCTCATTCATGGGTCGCTCCAATCCAATTTCTTTCAGGCGCGTCGGGCCGAAACCCGCGGATCAGTCTTTCATCGATTGTTCGCGCAACGAGTCGGCGAGCAGGTTCAAGCCGAGCACGAACGACATCAGCGCGATCGTCGGCGGCAGCGCCGGATGGATGAAGGAGCGCAGCAGCCGGCTGGCGTCCTTGATCGCGGTGCCCCAGTCCGGGCTCTCCGGCGCCAGCCCCAGTCCGAAATAGCCGAGCGTGCCGAGCAGGATGGTGGTGTAGCCGATGCGCAGGCAGGCATCGACGATCAGCGGTCCGCGCGCATTGGGCAGGATTTCCCACAGCATGATGTACCAGGGCGATTCACCGCGCGTCTGCGCCGCCGCCACATAGTCGCGGGTCTTGATGTCCATGACCAGGCCACGCACGATGCGGAACACGCCGGGGCTGGAGGCAAACACCACCGCGACGAAGATGTTGAGCTGGTTGGGATCGATGTGGATGATCTTGAACGGATCGGCATCGAAGACCAGGCCGAGGTAGACCCAGCCGCCGATGATCAGCGTCAGCCCGAGAAGGATGTAGAGCCGGTCGGGCCGGTTCTTGTAGCGCGTCCAGAACAGCACGCTGAAGAAGATGATCGGGAACATGAAGAACAGCCCGGCCATGCCGTAGGGGATCGGCGTGTCCATGATACCCGGCGTCACCAGCAGGTAGAACAGCAGGATCACCGGGAAGGCCAGCACCAGGTTGGCGAGGAACGACAGCACGGTGTCGATCTTGCCGCCATAGTAGCCGGCCGGCAGGCCGAGCGTGATGCCAACCATCAGCGCAAACCCCGTCGCCGCCGGCGCGATGATCAGCACGATCTGGCTGCCATAGACCATGCGCGAAAACACGTCACGCGCCAGCTTGTCGCCGCCGAACAGATAGGTCAGTCCCGATTGCGGTTCGACGGCGCCCGGCAGCACGTCCTTCATGATGGGGACCTGGGCCAGCGGATCGAAGGGCGAGATGGTCGCGGCGAAGATCGCCGTGAACAGCCAGAACAGGCAGATGCCGACGCCGACGATGCCGACACCGCTGTCGAACAGCTGGCCGTAGAGCGCCAGCTTCTTCTTGTAGACGAAGCTCGCCCCCATGACGATGAGAAGCGCGATCCAGACCGGCCAGAAGCGCGACAGCACTTCGAGGACGACGGTGAAGCCACTGATATATTGAACCGGCATCCGCTTCGCCCCCTACTGAACTCTGATACGCGGATTGAGAAACGCGTAGCCAACATCGGAAATGAGCTGCGTGATCAAGACGATGAACACCGAGACCAGCGAGCAGCCGAGCAAAAGGTCGATGTCGTTGTTGCCGGCCGCCTCGACCAGCGTGTAGCCAAAGCCCTGGTAGCGGAACATCACCTCGACGATGACGACGCCGGTGAGCAGCCAGGGGAATTGCAGCATGATGACGGTGAAGGGCGCGATCAGCGCATTGCGCAAAGCATGTTTGACCACCACGCTGCCGAAGGAGAGGCCCTTCAGGCGGGCGGTGCGGATATATTGCTGCGTCATCACCTCGACCATCGAGGCACGCGTCATGCGGGCGATGTAGCCGATGCCGTAGATCGCCAGCGTCATCACCGGCAGCGTGAAATTGTAGAAGGTGATGCCCTGGCTTGCCGAGGCAGCCGAGCCGTTCAGCCAACCGAGCCACGAGGCGAAGATGACCGTGAAGATGACGCCCGACACATATTCAGGCGTCGCCGTCGAGGCGATCGAGGCAACGGATAGCGTCCGGTCCGTTCGCGAGCCCTCGCGCATGCCGGCAAGGATGCCGATCAAGAGCGAGATCGGGACCATGACCAGCAGCACGCAGAGCATCAGGATGCCGGTGGCGCCGAGTGCGGGAAACAGCTTCGACGCAACGTTGGTCTTGAACTTGGTCGAGCAGCCGAAATCACCTTCCAGGATGCCGGAAAATTTCGGCTCCAGCGGGTCATTGCAGAAGGAAAAACGCTGCGTCGGCTTGCCGGTCGCCGGATCGGTCACCGGCTGCTTGGGCAGGACGCCCAGCCACTGGCCATAGCGGACGAAGAAGTTCTGCCGGTAGCCATGGTTGACCAGCCAGCTTTCGAGCTGGTCGGCGGAGGTATGCATCTCGGTCTGGCTGATCGCCAGCTTCTTCAAATTCGGTTCGAGATTGATTAGGAAGAAGACGATCATCGTCAGGCACAGCATCGTCAATGCCATGGTGCCAAGACGCCTGATAACGAAGGAAAGCATGGCGGCCCCCTGCCGACGGGTTGGGGTTGAAGCCTGCTGGAAACCGCCTCCGCAACAACGGCAAGGCTAGCTGTCAAGAAGACCTTCGGATGCGATCATCGAGTAACTCGCTTGCTCAAAGGATCGTTCTTCTCGCCCGGACCAAGCAGAAGTTCGCTAACATGGAACCGCGATAGTAGGCATCGCAAAAAAGTAACCTGCCGATTGACTTTTTTTCGAGCAAACTTTTGCCTCCCACTTGCAGGATCGCCGTTGGATCGCTTGCCAGTCCGACTGAGGGAAATTCATGCACCTCGGGACGGAAACTTTTCAGCACCGCAAGTCAGCCTCTCGGCATCATAGCCAGCAATAGCCACGATAGAGCCGCACATTCGCTCGCTTCAATAGTCTTTCCGAATGTCCGCCTGACTGCTCAACCGCAAACTTCTCGAGGTGGGCGGACGTGCAAGCGCGACGGACAATCCGAACCGCACCAAGATTGATATGTTGTCAGGAGCCGAGTGCCTTTTAGTCAACGCGGGCGTGAGTTTTTTGCAGTAGGGCAATCGCCGCACATTCAGCAATAGTCCGGCACTGAGCGGCTCACGCGCCGGCTTCTTTCTTCTCCGTGTGTCGAGGACACTACGAGAGGAATTGAGAACGTCAAACTGGGGGATTGAAAAATGAGCTTTTTTCGAAGCAGTGGCGATCGCGTGCCGAGCGCTATCGAGGCGATGGCGCAAGAGGCACGTGCGGGTCGCATGGACCGGCGCGAGTTCCTGGCGCTGGCAAGCGCCTTCGGCGCATCGACTGCGCTTGCCTATGGCATGATCGGCCTTGCGGTGCCGGATCGGGCCCTGGCCGAAGAGCCGAAGAAAGGCGGAACGCTGCGCGTCTCGATGTCGGTGAAGGGGCAGAAGGATCCGCGCACTTACGATTGGGTGGAGCTCGCCAACATCTCGCGCTGCTGGCTGGAGCCTCTGGTCCGCTACACCAGACAATTCACCTTCGAGCCGGTCCTGCTCGAAAGCTGGGATATCAACGACGACGCCACCGAATACACGCTGCATCTGCGCAAGGGTATCACCTGGAACAACGGCGATGCTTTCAACGCCGATGACGTCGTTCAAAATCTGACGCGCTGGTGCGAGAAGAATGTCGCCGGCAATTCCATGGCCGCACGCGTCGGCGCGCTGATCGATGCAAAGACCGGCAAAGCCAGGGATGGCGCGATCACCAAGGTCGACGACAACACGGTCAGGTTGAAGCTGAGCGAACCCGACATCTCGCTGATCCCGAACTTCACCGACTATCCGGCCCTGGTGGTCCATCGCAACTTCGATGCCGACGGTGCCGATCCGATCAAGAAGCCGATCGGCACGGGACCGTTTGAACTGGTCTCCTACGATGTCGGCCAGAAGGCGGTCGTCAAGCGCCGTGAGAATGGCAAATGGTGGGGCGGTGAAGCGCCGCTCGACGGCGTCGAGTTCATCGACTACGGCACCGACTTCAACGCCTCGATCAATGCATTCGACTCTGGCGAGATCGATCTCAATTTCGAGACACCGGCCGACTTCATCGACATACTCGACAAGATGGATCTGGTGAAAACAGAGGTGGCGACGGCGACCACGCTGGTTGCCCGCACCAACATCACCCACAAGCCTTATGACGACCAACGGGTCCGAAACGCCCTGCAAATGGCCGTCGACAACAATGCCGTGCTCGAACTCGGCTATGCCGGGCGAGGCACCGTCGGCGAGAACCACCACGTCGCCCCGATCCACCCGGAATATTATCCCCTGCCAAAGAAGACACGCGACGCCGCCGGCGCCAAGAAGCTGATGGCCGACGCCGGACAGGCAGACTTCGAGCATGAACTGATTACCGTCGAGGACGATTGGCAAAAGAACACCGGCGACGCGATCGCCGGTCAGTTGCGCGATGCCGGAATCAAGGTGAAGCGCACGGTGCTGCCGGGTTCGACCTTCTGGAACGACTGGACGAAATATCCCTATTCGATGACGATCTGGTACATGCGCCCGCTCGGCGTTCAGGTGCTGGCGCTCGGCTATCGCACTGGCGAAGCCTGGAATGAATCGGCGTACTCGAATCCGGATTTCGACGCCAAGCTCAAGCAAGCTCTCTCGCTCGTCGACGTGGAGAAGCGCCGCGAGGTGATGAAGGACGTCGAGCAGATCCTGCAGGATTCGGGCGTCATCATTCAGCCATTCTGGCAGAAGCTCTACAGCCACACGAACAAGAAGGTGAAGAACTACAGCATCCATCAAACCTTTGAGATGGATCTCCAGAACGTGTGGCTGGACGCATGAGTTAGCTCCCAAGCTGGCAATGACCCGCCGGCACCTGTTGCAGAAAACAGGTGCCGGCGGGCCGAGAGTGCGACAGCCCTCAAGCTGGATACCAGCTCTCGCCGCCCCCGCGAACAGTAGGCGAGGAACGAATGCTTCCTACCTACCCTTCGGCGACTCCCAGGTAACCTCTTCAGCGGGACTCGTCCCCAATCAGGCAGCAGGAGGCCTCGGTGAAGAGCGGAAAGAACGGTCTTTACGACAATCTGAAGCGTCAGATTCTGACGATGGACCTCGATCCTGATCCGGACCTGGACGAGGCGAGCTTGAGCGCACGCTACGGCCTCTCCCGAACACCGGTTCGCGAGATTTTTCGTTGGCTCGAGGTGAAGGCTATATCGATATCCGTCCCAACCGCGGCGCGCGCGTCATCCCCATGAACCATCAGATGCTCAGGCACTACTTCCTGGTCGCGCCGATGATCTATGCCGCGATCGGCCGCCTTGCGGTCTAGAACTTCAAGCCGAAGCAGCTTGCCGACCTCAAGGACACACAGGAACGGTTCCGCACGGCAAGCGTCACCGGCGACGTGCTCTCCATGGGGCTGGAATCGCTTCCGCGAGATCATCGGCGAGATGTCGGGCAACGCCTACCTGCAGCCGAGCCTTGGCCGACCTCTGATCGACCACGCCCGGATCGGCCACACCTTCTTCCGGCCGCGTACAGATGACATGCGCCGGTGACTGCCGCTCGCCTGCCGACCACGATGATGGCTTCATCGCTGCAATCGGCTCGCCCGACGAGGACACGGTCGTCGACCTTGTATTCGAACACCGGGTGTTGTCGCGCGAGAACATGGAAATGCTCATCGCCCCGGAAGGAATGAAGGCAGATGCGCTTGTCGAAACGCCTGCCGGATCGATGGAGAAATCGTCTTGAAGTTCGAAGGTATCTACACTCCAGCCAACACGCACCATTGGAACGGGCGCTATCAATGCAATAGCATTTGTTCTCATCCCGATTTCGTTCAGATAAGCTCTTGCGCTCCGCCCTCGCATGATACGGAAAACGGGTCCGAAGAGCTGTGATGCCAAGACCGTACGATCTCTCCTCGGTGACCGCTCTCATCTGCTTCGAGGCGGCCGCCCGAAATGCGAGTTTCAAAAACGCGGCCCAGGAATTGAACGTGACGCCGGCGGCGATCAGCCACCAGATCAAGGCGCTTGAGGGTGATTTGGGATGCAACCTGTTCCTGCGCATGAGCCGCGGTGTCGAATTGACTGAGAAGGGGGCGTTCTTGTTCGTTGCCGTGCAGCGCGGGCTTGAGACGATTTCCGACGCCGTAACGCACATGCGCGATCGCCCGGAAACCGCTGACGTGACCATCCGGACAACGACGGCCGTCAGTTCGCTATGGCTGACACCGAAAATCTCGGCCTTCTGGAAAAGCCATCCTACCGTGGCTGTCTCGCAGATCGTCAGCGACGTTCCCACAAAATCCGTCCGCTGCGACCTAAGTATTCAGTACGGAGATCCGAAGGAGAATCTCGAAGAGTGCCACAAACTTTTTCAAGATCGCATTGTCGCGCTCGGAACTCCAAGGTTCGCCGCCGAGCACGGCATTGGCCGAGTTGAGGATCTGCTCAATGCACCTTTGATTCATATGGATAACGAGGAAACCGACTGGACGAACTGGCCGGACTGGTTTCAAGCGCTTGGGCACACCATGCCAAAGGGCCGCAGGTTTTCCGTGAACAACTACATGATTGCCCTCCAAGCCGCTCAGGATGATATCGGGGCGGTATTGGGGTGGGATGAATTGGTCAAAAGCCTGATTGAACAAGGACGGCTGGTCACCCTTGTGCCCGAAAATATTCCATCACCCATGGCGTTTTATCTGAAAATCCAGCCCAGGGCAGGTTCGAAAGCGCGGCTTTTTGCGAGCTGGCTCACCAAGAGCTCTTGAGTGGCTGCTCTCTCGCTCGCGGACTTATTTTGGCGGCATCACACCACCGCGCTCGCTATGCCTTGGCTAAGTGGGCGTAGCTTGCTGCGAAACGCCCGAATTTGTGCTCGCCACAGGTCACCGGTTTATAGCGACACGGGTTGCTATTCGTGACGCAGGACGCCAGCGGTTCGATGATTGCATCGAAATCAGCATCGATAAAGAACGGGATCGAATACCGCTCCCGCCCAGTGGTGTTGATCACGCGGTGCATATTCGCCAGATAGAGATCATTGGTGAGCCGCTGGATCAGGTCGCCAATGTTGATGACGAAGGTGCCGTGGATGGGTGTGCCCTCTACCCAGTCGCCGTCGCGATTCATGACCTGCAGACCGCCGACGTCGTCCTGCGCCAGGATGGTCAGATTGCCATAGTCGGTGTGCGCACCGATACCGATGATGTTTTCCCCGACGTAGCCCCCTTGCGGAGGGTAGTGGAGAAGGCGCTGGATACTGATCGGGTTTTGCATCAGTTTCTCGAAATGATCTTCCTGCAAGTCCAGACTGAGCGCGATGCCCTTCAACAGCGTTTTCGCAAGGATGATCATTTTTTGATGGTATGCGTATGTCAGCTCGGAAAACTCGGGCAGGGTTGAGGGCCACTGGTTGGAGCCAAAAAACGGACCTTCCAGGGTCGAACGCTCAGGGCCGATATCAAAGCATTCTTTGAGGTCTTTCGTCTTGCCTGGATCGGTGTTTTCCCCGAATGGCTCGATGTATCCGCGCAGTGCGACATCTGATTTGCTTACGTGCAGCTCCATCTTCTGGGGCATGGGCAAATCAAAGAACCGGCGGCTCACATCGAACACCGAATCGACGAACTCCTGGGGGACCCCATGGTTCTTCACGTACATGAAGCCAGTGTTCGACAGCGCCCAACGTATCTGCTTGGCCACCGCCTGCTTGTTGCTGCCATCGAGAAGTGGGGCGATGTCGACCACCGGAATCTTGTCGAAGCTTTCGCGCTTCGCACGCAGCTTGTCGTCCAGTTTGGCAACGAGATCTACGGACATTGAGCACCTTGGTTTGATGGAGGAAGACCGGGCTGACCTTGGCCCATTCGGTCCGATCTCCTCAACTGCAATAATATTGCTTTCGGATTACTTCTAATAACCTGGTGTCACCTCGGAAGACCGCTGCCTATGCGACGTTGACGACAGGATCGCCGTGACATCCAAACGAGGAGCGCTTCGGTGCGGAAGAACTTTAGGTGCTTCGTTCCTGCGCAGCGATTTCTCGTATCCAGCTTCGCAGGATTTCGGCAGCGGGCGAAAGCGTGCGGTTATCGTTCCAGGTGAGATAATAGGCCCCTGGCGCCGGAAGCTCGAGTTCGGTCAGCCTGACCAGTTTACCGTCCTCGATCTGTGACTTCACGAGCCGATGCCAGCCCAGCGCCACGCCCTGGTCAGCCTGAGCCGCCTGCATGGCTACAAGGAATTTGCCGAATCGGCGGCCGCGGGTCGGACCATGAGGCACGGACGCACGACGCAATACCTCATCCCAGATCGCCCAGTTTGGATCAACCCAGTCAACATGCAGCAAGGGAAGGTCCGGCAAGGATGCTGCCGTCGCGTCTCGATGCGCTGTAGCAAACTCCACCCCGCAGACCGGATAGATGGTTTCGCTGAAAAGAAGCTCGGCATTCTCGTCAGGCCAGGAACCGAACCCGTATCGGATGCGCAACTCCACCTCGGCCCTTCGATAGTCACGCTGATTGTCGGAAATCAGATGATCGACTGCGATCTCGCCGTAGCGAGTCCAGAAATCAGGCATGCGCGGTATCAGCCACATTGTAGCAAAGGCGTCAGAACAGGCGAGGGTGACGTTCTTGGACCGATCGCCGCGCTTGACGGTGCGGACAATCTCAGCTGCGCGCGAAAAGCCGCTCGCAAGAACGCCATAAAGGTCCTCGCCGGCGCTCGTCAGCATCACCCCTGAGCCCAGCCTCACAAACAACTGCACGCCCAGTTCGTCCTCGACCGCCTTGACCTGCCTGCTGACCGCCCCGGGAGTCACATTCAGCTCTCCCGCCGCCAGTTTGAATGACAAGTGCCTGGCGGAAGCTTCGAACACGGCGAGAGCTGTCAGGGAGGGCAGGTCATAATATCGGCGAACCATTTTGGGCTCCAAACATTCGAAAACCGAGCGGCGCAGCGATTTCGGCAAAGACGTAGGCGAGACATTGTGATTGCTGCCATGCATACACCAGATCGCATCAGGCGAAAGCTGGCGCTGTCGGGACGCAGATATTTTCACCCGGCACATGCTGACCGTCGCAAATCAATAAAAGGTGAGAGTTCTGCAGGGGGACGTGGGAATGATTTTCGGGCCAGCTTTCAATGATGAGCTGCATTTCCCATAACGATGCCAATCGCATCAATCGTGATCGACGAGGCCAAGCCACGGACCTCCGCATATAAGTCAACACGCGCGTGAGACTTTTGCAGTAGGTCAAATGGGCGAGTTGCAGCAATAGTCGCGCGCGGTCCGGCAGCGGCCCGCGTTGTTGTACCTCTTGGAGGCTCGCATGACCGTTGACGCGCAACTCTCTCGAAGGGGAGGACGCGATGCGCGCCGGATTATTCGGACTGCGCCCAAGGTGGAGATGCTGCCGACACTCAAGCGCGGGCTACCTGTGGTCGAGCCCATGGATGCAGAGCAAGTAGAACGCATTCACCAGGCGTCCTTGGCAATCCTGGAAGATATCGGCGTTGTATTCCGCGACCCAATCGCTCTTGAGGACTGGAAGAGAGTAGGCGCCGACGTTCGCGGGGAGCGAGTCCATCTCGATCGCGGGCTGGTGATGGAGCTGATCAAAACCATCCCGCCCGATATTGAGTATTTCGCTCGAAACCCGGCGAAAAACGTGCAGCTGGGCGGCCCGAATTCGATCTTCGTGCCGATGACTGGCGCGCCTTACATGCGCGATCTTGACGACGTGCGTCGCGGCCCGACCATTGCGGACTTGGGGACCTTCCACAAGCTGGCGCACATGATGCCGGCGTTGCATTCATCGGCGCACCACATTGTCGAGCCGATGGATATCGTCGTTGCGCACCGACATCTGCACATCACCTATTCGTCGATGAAGCATTCCGACAAGATCTTCATGGGCATGACCACCTCCCCCAAGAATGCCGAGGACGTGCTCGACATGTGCGAGATTCTCTTTGGCAAAGGCTTCATGGAAACGCATGCGGTCACGACCGGCAACTGCAACGGCAATTCTCCGCTCGTGTGGGACCAGGTCATGCTCGGCGCCATGCGGGCATTCTGTCGCCGCAACCAGCCAGTACTGTGCTCGCCATTCGTGCTGGGCGGCGCGAACACACCCGCGTCGACGGCGGCTGCGGTGGCACAGCTCAATGCCGAGGCGCTGTCCGCACTCGCCTACACCCAAGTGATCCGCAAAGGCTGCCCGGCCATCTACGGGCATTACCTGTCGACGGTCTCCATGCAGTCCGGCGCCCCCATGGCCGGAACGCCCGAGATATCGCTGATGAACTTCATGATCGGCCAGATGGCGCGACGCTACAACGTCCCGTGGCGCACATCGAACCTGCTCGGCGGCGCCAAGATTTTCGATGCGCAGGCCGGCTACGAAAGCGCCATGACGATGATGGCGGTGCTGATGTCCGGCGCCAATTATATCTGGCACTCGGCGGGCTGGAACGAAGCCGGGATGCATTGTTCCATCGCGAAGTTCGTCGTCGATGCCGAGGTTTGTGCCATGGGTTATCGCATGACCCAAGGTATCCACTGGGATGATTTTGACGAGGCCTTGGCCGCCATTCGTGACGTCGGACCCGGCGGCCACTATCTTGGACACCCGCATACCCAGGCCAACTTCGAACGCGCATTTTTCATACCAAAGCTCTTCGATAACAATTCGATCGAGCAGTGGAAGGTCGACGGCTCCAAGGACATAAAGCAAAGGGCGCTCGACCATGCAAAGCACCTCCTGGGAGAGTATCAGGAGCCCAAGCTGGACCAGGCCAAAGATGAAGAACTGCGCGCCTATATCGATCGACGCTCGCGCGAAATCCCGGCGGTTGACGCGCTCAACGACGATTATTGAGCGTCGTCATGCGCATCAGCAGGATCAACGTCTACTCGACCCAGCTTCCCATCAAGGGTGGCGCCTACAAGATGGCGAGCGCCGACGTCCACTCATTGGACAGCACGCTTGTCGAGGTTGTGACAGATGACGGCATTACGGGATGGGGCGAAACCTGCCCCGTCGGGCCAGTCTATCAACCCCATCACGCGCTAGGGGCTCGGGCTGCGATAGCCGAGATCGCGCCCGGCCTTATTGGAGAGTCGACCCAGTCGCCGCGACATCTGGCCAAGCGGATGGATGAAAGACTGAATGGGCACAACTACGCCAAGGCGGCGCTCGACATAGCGTTCCTCGATCTCATCGGTCAGCGTCTTGGCGTGCCGGTGTCGACGCTGCTGGGCGGAGCGCTGACAGACCGCGTGCCGTCCTACTACTCTACGATCGTGGGCTCTCCGGACGAAACCGCGCGTATCGCCGCCGACAAGGTCAAGGCGGGCTACCCGCGTATCCAGGTCAAGATTGGTGGTCGCAACCTGGAAAAGGACGCGGCGACAGTGCACAAGGTCTGGGAGGCTGTGGGCCTCAAGGCAAGCATAGTTGTGGACGGCAATCGAGGTCTATCGGTGGCGTCTGCCCTTCACCTAGATCGGCTTTGCCAAAACATCCCCTTTGTGTTCGAGCAGCCCTGTAACAGCATGGAAGAGATTGCATCTGTCCGGGGCAGGGGTATCCATCCCATCTATCTGGACGAGAACACCGAAGACCTGAATGCGGTATTGCGTGCCATCTCATCGGGTATTGCGGATGGTTTTGGCTTCAAAGTCACGCGTCTGGGCGGACTGACCAAAATGATGACCGCTCGCGATATGTGTTCCATCCGGTCGCTGCCGCACACCTGCGACGACGCATGGGGCGGAGACGTGATCGCGGCCGCCTGCGTGCATCTCGCCGCAACGGTCGACCCGCGGCGCTTCGAAGGCGCTTGGATCGCCCAGGAATATATTGAAGGTCACTACGATAACAAGAACCCCGTGGTCATAGACAATGGCCATATCGCCGTGCCGCAGCGACCTGGCCTCGGTGTGAAGCCCGAAGCAGGCATCTTTGGCGTCCCGGCAGCGAGTTATGGTTCTTGATGAACGCTGTGGCCCGCATCCGCGAAACCTGCAACTCGGTCCACGCTGACGCTGCGTTTCAAGTGTCGGGGAAGCCGCATGAGGTCGCCGTGCTCGTGTTGCCGGGATTCTCCCATCTAGCGCTTCACGCCTATATCGAGCCCTTCCGCATAGCCAATACGGTTTCGCGGCTTCCTCTTTTCCGCTGGCGGATTGCGGGGGTCGACGGCCAAGCGGTTGTGGGCGCCAACGGGATCTCGATACCGGTGGACGTGACACTCGAGGAGTTGACAGCGGACAGGTCCCACAGTTGCAGGCTGAACCAACTCGTCGTCGTGGCAGGCGAACCAGTCGAAAAGCAGATGACGGCTCTGTTGCACTCGTTCCTGCGGCTAGTGGCGCGGCGAGGGGTATCGATATCGGCGATCGGCACGGCAACGTGGCTGCTCGCTCAAACGGGGCTTCTCGGAGATACCCGGTGCACCATTCATTGGTCGCGGCTCGCGGCTTTCTCAGAGGTTTTTCACAAGCCACGCATCCGTGATTCCCTGTTCGTCAGGGATGGCCAATATTCAACCTGCGGTGGTGAATTGGCGGCGTTCGACCTCGCGGTAGATCTCATTGCAAGTCACGCGGGCGCCTTCATCGCCCAAGAAGTGTGCCGTCAGGCGACGGTGGAAGGCCAGCGCTCCGGTTCGAACCGGCAGACGGGTCCTTCAGGCCTGGCGTTTGCAGGAGTCAGTGACAAGCTGGCGATGGCGATGCGCATTATGGAAGAAAATGTGGAAGTTCCGCTGTCGATGGGCGACGTTTCAGATCGGGTTGGGATTTCCCGGCGGCAGCTTGAACGCCTGTTTGCAATCCATGTAGGTCAACCACCGGCTCGTCACTACCTCGGGATCAGGGTCGACCACGCCAAGCGTCTGATCGAAGGCACGCGAATGCCCATCATAGACATTGCTGTTGCCTGCGGGTTTCTGTCGGCGTCGCATTTTGCCAAATGCTTCCGCATCATCAATGGCTTTTCGCCGCAGGAGTGCCGGGCAATGGTGCCCGTTTGGGTCGGGCCGGGGCTAGGTTGAAAAGCTCAGCTGCAGCGAAACCTTCGTCTCGCCGGCAAATCCCTCTGGGCGGATGCCTGATCAGTATAGGTTGAGGAGAATTTGATGAAATTCGAAGGGATCTACACGCCCGTCATCACGCCACATCATGACGACGGTTCAATCGATCGCGAGGCGTTCGTCAAAATTGTCGAGCACCTGATAGCATCAGGTGTGCACGGCATCATCATCGGTGGGTCGACGGGCGAATACTATGCGCAGTCGATGGAAGAGCGCGTCGAAATGACGAAGTTCGCCAAGGAAGTGATTGGCGATCGCGTGTCCCTTACCATCGGCACAGTCGCTATCCGTCTGCCAGACTCGATCCTGATGGCCGAGACCGCAGCCAAAATCGGCGCTTCGGCCATTCTCGTCGGATCGCCGCCCTATTCTGTACCCACCGAGCGCGAAAACGCCCTGAACGCCTTGGCGATCGACCGGGCGGCGGACCTCCCGATCATGCTGTATAACTACCCGGGCCGCATGGGGATCAACATGGGCGAGGATTTCCTCGACCGCGTCGCCCGCAGCCGCAATTTCTGCGCCATCAAGGAGAGCTCCGGCGACATCAACCGGGTGCATCTGCTAGCCCGCGACTACCCGCATATCCAGATGTCCTGCGGAATGGACGACCAGGCCCTGGAGTTCTTTGCATGGGGAGGGCGCAGCTGGGTCTGCGGCGGTTCGAACTTCCTGCCGAAGGAACATCTCGCGCTTTACCGCGCATGCGCGGTTGAAGGCAATTTCACCAAGGGGCGTCGGATCATGTCCGCCCTGATGCCTCTGATGCGCGTGCTGGAGCAAGGTGGGAAATTCATTCAATGCATCAAGCATGGCTGTGAAATGGAGGGATTTCGTGCCGGCCCCCCACGACCGCCGCTAAAGGGATTGAACAAGGACGATATGCGTCAACTGGAACAAGTCGTGCGGGTCCTGAAGCGCACGATTGCGGAAATTGAAGCGGAGGCATGAGCATGGGCAATCTTCTCACACACGACGAATATTCCGCGATTGCCGCCAAACTGGAATTTCCGAGCCAGGCATTCATCGACGGCCGCTTCAGACCGGCAATCTCGGGCAAAACATTCGAAACGACCAATCCCGCCACGGGCAGGGTACTGGCGAAGGTTGCCTCCTGCGGTCCCGAGGACGTCGACTTTGCCGTACAAAAGGCACGCGACGCGTTCGAGGACGGTCGGTGGTCGCGCCTTCATCCGTCGGCGCGTAAGGAAGCTCTCATCCGCCTCACCAAGCTTATGAAGCGCAACGCTCACGAACTGGCGGTTCTGGAAAGCCTCGACAGCGGCAAGACAATCTATGACTGCGAGAACGTCGACGTTCCTGAAACCATCCACTGCCTCGCCTGGCATGCGGAACTGATCGACAAGATCTACGATCAGGTGGCGCCTGCCTCCGACAATCACATCGCAATGATCGTCCGCGAACCGGTCGGTGTCGTGGGCTTGGTCCTGCCCTGGAATTTCCCGCTGCTGATGCTAGCCTGGAAGATCGGACCGGCACTCGCCGCGGGCAACTCGATCATCGTCAAGCCGGCCAAGGAAACGAGCTTGACTGCGCTGCGTGTCGCCGAGCTGGCAATGGAGGCGGGCATTCCCTCCGGGGTCTTCAACGTGCTGCCGGGCGGCGGCTCCGAAGTCGGGGAACCGCTTGGGCGACACATGGACGTGGATATGGTGTCGTTCACGGGCTCCACGGAGACTGGAAGGCGCTTTCCGCGCTATTCAGCGGACTCGAACCTCAAGGAAGTGACCTTGGAGATGGGCGGGAAGAACCCGGCCGTCGTGCTGGACGACGCGGAGAATATCGACCGCGTTGCCGCCCACATCGTCAACGGCGCGTTCTGGAATATGGGGCAAAACTGCTCTGCCTCGTCGCGGCTCATCGTCCAACGCGGCATTAAGGACGAACTCCTCAAGCGGGTGATCGCGCATGCCCGGGAGTGGCCGATGGGCGACCCGCTGAATCCCGAGAACCGGGTGGGTGCGCTGGTTTCCAAGGCGCACTTCGAAAAAGTCTGCTCCTATCTCGAGAAGGGCCAGAAGGTGCTTCTCGGCGGAAAGGCCAAGGGTGGGTTCGTGGAACCCACGATCCTGGACGTCAGCGACCGCAACGCGAAGGTCGTGCGGGAAGAAATCTTTGGACCGATCCTGACGGTGCTGACTGTCGAGAGTTTCGATGAAGCCATTACGCTTGCGAACGACACGGAGTACGGACTGTGTGCGTCGATTTACACATCGAACGCGAAAAGAGCCATAAGGGGAGCACGTGCGATCCGGGCGGGTACCGTGACCGTCAACAGCTTCGGCGAGGGAGACATCACAACGCCTTTCGGAGGCTTCAAGTCTTCCGGCTTCGGCGGCCGCGACAACGGCATCCACGCCCACGACCAGTACACCAGAATCAAGACTATATGGCTTGATCTCACCGATGACGCGGACGAGGCGGTCGCGTGACTGTCCATAAGGCTGAAAGGCTGCCAGTCCAACGGGGGCCGGCAGCCTGGAACGCCATCCTCCCGGCCCAACCCTGTTCCGCGCCGCTTGAAGGCGATCTCCGCGTCGATGTCGCCATAGTCGGCGGCGGCTTCGCCGGTCTTTCAGCCGCCAAACGCCTACGCCAACAAGACGCGAACCTTCGGATCGCGGTTCTTGAGGCCGGCGGTCTCGCGGAAGGCGCTTCCGGCCGCAACTCCGGCTTCATGATCGACTTGCCTCACGATTTGCAATCCGATGATTACGCCGGAAAGGGTGTGGAGGAGGACAAGAAAATGATCGCGCTGAATCGGGCGGCCATTGGCTTCGCGAAGGAGTGCGTTGAAGAGTACGGAATGCACCCCGCCTATTTCGATCCGGCGGGCAAGATCAATGGCGCAGCCAGCGAGACCGCGCGCAACCTCAACGCAAGCTACGCCAGACACCTCACTGAATTGGGCGAAGCCAGCGAGATGCTCGACGCCAAGGCGATGCATGAGGTAACGGGAAGCCGCCACTACACGTCTGGCCTTTTCACGCCCGGGACAGTGATGATCCAGCCGGCGGGCTATATCCGGTCGCTTGGTAAAGGCCTTCGACGCGACGGCGTGTTCGTGCTCGAGAGATCGCCTGTCTCAAAGCTCGCAAGAGTGAACCAGGATTGGACGCTTGCAACGCCCAATGGCCATGTCACCGCGGCGAAGGTCATTCTTGCCAACAACGGGCACCTTGAAAGCTTTGGCTTCGCGCGCAAGCGCCTCATGCATGTTTTCCTCTACGCCTCGATGACTGCCGAACTCGACGCTGAAGTCCTTTCCAAGTTGGGAGGGCAGCCTCGTTGGGGCGTTACCCCTTCCGATCCGATGGGTACGACGATGCGGCGCATCGACACCGCACAGGGCGGAAACCGTATCGTCACCCGGACCTGCGCCAGCTATCTGCCTGGGATGGTGCCATCAAAGTCAGCGGTCGCCCGCGCGGCAAAAGTCCATCGGCGAAAATTCGCCGACCGCTTTCCTGCCATCGCCGATGTTCCCATGGAATACAGTTGGGCCGGACACCTGTGCCTGACTTGGAACGGCGTCTCGGTGATGCGCGAACTGGAGCCGGGTCTTTTCTCGGCCTGCTGCTGCAATGGCCTGGGAACGGTGCGCAGTACGCTAACCGGCATCGCCGCCGCCGACATGTTGTTCAACCGATCCTCGGAAATCTCCGCGCATTTCATGTCTGAACCAGAACCACCGAAGCTCGTGCCGTCGCTTTTCGCCGAGATCGGCGCCAACCTCTATTTCCGTTGGAAAGAGTGGAGAGCCCGTGAGGAGTAGCGTACCCGTGTATCTCGACGAAAACACAGAGGACCTTTCCACTGTGATCCGTGCGATTGGAGAGGGAGTATGCGACGGCTTCGGAATGAAGATGACCCGCATTGGTGGTCTCCATGCAATGGCGACGGTGCGGGATCTTTGCGAGGCACGTTCAATGCCTCATACTGGCGACGACGCGTGGGGCGGCGACATTCTCGCCGCCGCCTGTGTTCAAATCGGTGCGACCGTCAGTCCCCGCCTGAACGAGGGCATCTGGATCGCGGCACCGTATATCGAAGGCCACTATGACGAGAAGAATGGAGTGTCCGTTGAAGCGGGACACGTCAGGCTTCGGAGTGGGCTGGCCTGGGAGTTGTTCCGCAGGAATCCCGCTTTGGCCCTCCGGTGGCATCTTATAGTTTATCGGCGAATGCCAGCCGACCGAGAGCGATCCCGGCCGGCACAAGTCACGAACTTGCGGCTCAAGACGGAAGGGCCAGCCACCCTTGACATGGCGTCAAGGCGTAAAATGGGAAGAGGGAAACCATGAAAACGCGTGCCGCAGTCGCTGTTGGTGCTGGAAAGCCGCTGGAGATCATGGAGGTCGACCTCGAGGGTCCGCGTGAAGGCGAGGTGCTGGTCGAGATCAAGGCGACCGGCATCTGCCACACCGACGAGTTCACCCTGTCGGGCGCCGATCCCGAAGGCCTGTTTCCGGCCATCCTCGGCCATGAAGGCGCCGGCGTGGTGGTCGATGTCGGCAAGGGCGTCACCTCGGTCAGGAAGGGCGACCACGTCATTCCGCTCTATACGCCCGAATGCCGGCAGTGCCCGTCCTGCCTGTCGCGAAAAACCAATCTGTGCACCGCCATCCGCGCCACCCAGGGCCAGGGCCTGATGCCCGACGGTTCCTCGCGCTTTTCGATCGGCAAGGACAAGATCTTTCACTACATGGGCTGCTCGACCTTCTCAAACTTCACCGTGCTGCCGGAGATCGCGCTGGCCAAGGTCAACCCCGACGCCCCCTTCGACAAGATCTGCTACATCGGCTGCGGGGTCACCACCGGCATCGGCGCTGTCATCAACACCGCCAAGGTTGAGATCGGCGCGACCGCTGTCGTCTTCGGTCTCGGCGGCATCGGCCTCAACGTCATCCAAGGCCTGCGCCTTGCTGGCGCCGACATGATCATCGGCGTCGATTTGAACAACGACAAGAAAGCCTGGGGCGAGAAATTCGGCATGACCCATTTCGTCAATCCGAAGGAGATCGACGGCGATGTCGTGCCTTACCTGGTCAACATGACCAAGCGCGGTGCCGACCAGATTGGCGGCGCCGACTACACATTCGACTGCACCGGCAGCACCAAGGTGATGCGCCAGGCGCTGGAAGCCTCGCATCGCGGGTGGGGCAAGTCGGTCGTCATTGGCGTTGCCGGCGCCGGCCAGGAGATTTCGACCCGGCCATTCCAGCTGGTCACCGGCCGCACCTGGATGGGCACCGCCTTTGGCGGCGCGCGCGGCCGCACCGACGTGCCAAAAATTGTCGACTGGTACATGGACGGCAAGATCCAGATAGACCCGATGATCACCCACACGCTGAAGCTCGAGGACATCAACAAGGGTTTTGATCTCATGCATGAGGGCAAATCGATCCGAAGCGTCGTCGTTTACTGAAGCAAAGCCACAAGCCGCCGACCGATCGGCCTGCGGCCTCTGTGGTTCACAACTGGAGGAGAAAAGAATGGCCGAGAAACTGCATCCGAAAATCGACAATGGCCTGCCGAGGGAAAGCGCAAGCTTTGCCGGCGGCACGCTGGTCTGCGCCTGCACCAGCAAGCCGGTGAAGGTGAAGGTCAAGGGCCAGATCGCCCACAACCACGCCTGCGGCTGCACGAAGTGCTGGAAGCCGGACGGTGCTGTGTTCTCGGTCGTGGCCGTCGCCGGCACGGGCGACGTCACCGTCACCGAAAATGGCGACAAGTTGAAGGTGGTCGATCCGGCAGCGCTGATCCAGCGCCATGCCTGCACCAGCTGCGGCGTTCACATGCATGGCCCGGTCGAGCGCGACCACCCGTTCAAGGGCCTGACCTTCATCCATCCCGAGCGCTTCGAGGAAGACGGCTGGTCGCCGCCGGGCTTCACCGCCTTCGTCTCCTCGATCATCGAATCCGGTGTCGATCCCAAGCGCATGGATGGCATCCGCGCGCAGCTGAAGACAATTGGGCTCGAACCCTATGACTGCCTCAATCCAGGCCTGATGGACTATATCGCCACCTGGACGGCGAAGAAGTCCGGCGCCTTGCCGGCTTGAAGACCTGAAACGTCATGGGGCCGGCACAGCGATCCGGCCCCATATTTCATTGCAAGCAAGATGCACGACGCGGCACGTCCAGCAAAAAACCGATTGGCCGGCATTCAAAGAATTCGCCTTCCCTGGGTTGGAAGCATTGGAGACCTGAGCAGAGATGTCCAATTTTCCATTCGCCCGCTTGAACCTGGCTAACACAACACCGTTTGACGCCTCTAGTCGTATCGATTGGATCGTTGCGGGACTTGTCGAACGCTACCTTGCTGCCGGGATAAAGGGCTTCGTGCTTAGCTTCGGCACCGGGATGCGCGTGTACCTTACAAAGGAGAATCCAAGAACTTGCACAGCGGGGCAGCAGCATGACCCGATTTTTAAAGATCCGAGCCTAAAAGCCCCGCATCAACCACGTCCGGCCTCTCTGGCTCAAAGCCGCGGCTCAACTCATTAACACAGCGTCGAATGGACACCTCGTAAGCTTCTCATAGCCGTCGTCCGTTATCAGGACCTGCTCTTCGAGTTTTACGCCTTCACGGCCCCCAACGGCGCCAATGTATGCCTCGACACACAACGTCATGCCCGGCTCAAGAATGTAGTCGAACGCCCCCGGAATGAAATCCTCGGGATAATAGATTGCCGGATATTCGTCACACAGCCCGATACCATGCATCATTGCGCCGTATCGTTGATCAACGAATTCCTTTGGCAATTTGTGGCCATGCCGTGTGAGTTCAGTGAATGAAATACCTGGCCGCAAAAGTTCCATGTTGGTCGTTATGTGCTCGAGAGCGATGGCGTGAAGTCTGCGTTGTTCGTCGCTCGGGCGCCCATCGCCGCAAAACCAAGTTCGCGAAAAATCCGCGCACATACCGTATGGTCCCACCATATCAGTATCGAAGGCAACCAGATCTCCTGTCTGGATCCTGCGTGGCCCGGCCTCCTGCATCCAGGGATTTGTTCTGGGGCCTGAGGTCAGAATACGCGTCTCGATCCATTCGCCGCCACGTGCGATATTTTCGGCATGGAGAATTGACCACAATTCGGTCTCAGCAATGCCTGGTCGCAAAGACTCACGCATTTTCGCGACCGCAATCTCGCAAGTTGCAAGGGAGCAGCGCATGGCATTGATCTCGTCGATGCCCTTTACAGCCCTTGCATGCTCCATCAGTTGCATACCGTTGCAGATATCGATGCCGGCGGCGTCCAGTGCGCGCAAGCCGGGGATCTCGATCTTGTCGACGGCAAGTCGGCGGTTCTTGCCTCCATGGGTCCGTAATAGCTCATCAATTTGCCCTGCAAAATCCTTGGCAACGGCTTCCTCCTGATCGCCAGACACGAAATAGTAAAAGCCCGCACCGCCCGCGCGAATCTCGTTCACCAATGGCAGATGCTCCGAAAGGTGCCCGCAACGATGGAAGTCCCAAAGAACAACGTATCCATCGGCTGAAACAAAAACAGCACGTGATGGATTGTGCGTGATCCAAAGATGCATGTTCGAGGAGTCAGTTGCATATCGGATGTTCAGTGGATCGAAGCACAGCACGCCGGCGTAATCCCGCTGGCGCAGCTGTTGCACGATGCGGTCCAGACGGGTTTTCCTCATCCTTTCCAGGTTGGGAGGAGTGAGGCCCAACGCTGCCCACTCGGCGAAGGCGACATCTGTCGGTCCGATCTCCACCCGATCGTTCTCATCTATGGTTCCATCTGGCTTCAGTGCCGTCGCCCGGCGCGTCGGATCAATTTTGTTCTTCGAGACGGAAAACGAGGACATTCTTGATGGTTCCTGCTGCTGAAGATGTGTCGGTGTATCGCCGGATTGCTGGATTTGGCTCGGGGCTCCGCGCTGCTGAAGGCGGGAAGAATTTTGCCCTCCATAAGATCAATTCAGCTGGGATTTGTGAGCTATCAGCCTCGACAGGCACTTGGACTGGCACCGAAGGCCTGGCGGAAGCATTTCGAAAAATGTGAGGCCGAGGCGAAACCTGAGGCGATCGCTATCTCAACAATTGGCAACTCTGTTTGTTCAATGAGACGCTTGGCGCGGCTAAGTCTCAAATGCAGGTAGAATCGCATGGGGGACGATGTGATCGACCGCTGGAAAAGCCGTTCGATCTGACGCTGCGAGCGACCGACGCATTTTGCGATGTAAAGGAGCGGCAGCGGGTCCTCAATATGCTCCTCCATGATCCGAATGACGTCTACTAGCGCCTTGCAGATACCGGTTTCACCAGCATTGATAGTCGATTGCCTATCAGAGGCGGGGCGCCAATGGCCGGCAGTCGTATGTCGGCAGACAGCCAACGCGATGTCTCTGCCAAGGCGCTCGCTGATCAGCTCCATAACGAGGTCGAAGGACGCGAATTCTCCTGCGCAAGTCAGGAGGTGAGTATCGCGAACGAACAGTTGGTCGGTAACTTGGAGGCGGCCGAACTTTTCCGAGAGGGCGGCCCTCTGGTTCCAATGGATTGTGCAAGCGGTATCGTCGAGTAATCCGCTTTCCGCCAGCAGCCATGTGGCGGTACCCAACGCCGCGATTGGAACCCCTTGCCGCTTGCAAAGCCGAAGAATCTTCGTGAGGGAAGTCGACACCTGCTTTTGGACCGGCTCGCCCGCGCAGACGATGACCATGCTTGGTCCCCTGCCGGACTGAATGCATTCTCCGAAATTACCGCCGACCGAAAGGATGAACCCGCTGGCGCATTCAACTGGCTGGCCATCCGGGCTCGCAATCGTCCACTCGAAGGCGGATCGTCCGGAGATCGAATTGGCAAGGCGAAGCGGATCCACGAAGGATGAAAGGCCGAGCTGGGAAAATCCCGGAAGTGCAAGAATGACCAGTCGGTACACGTCGTGGGTGTCGATCACCTGCCGGCCGGGATTCCATCCCACGATCCTCGAACTGCCTCCTGCTGAAAATGGCGCATTCATAAGGGGATACATCCTCGTTGACGGACATCAACATCGGGCAGGGCGTTGGCACCAGCGTCTTGCAGGATGGACACCGCCGCCATCAGCCGCGGACGTTGTGCTTGCGCTTCATGAAGTCCTTGGCGGTCTCGACCGCCACAGCCGCGTCGCGGCAATAGGCATCGGCGCCGACGGCCTTGCCGAATTCCTCGTTGAGCGGCGCGCCGCCAACCAGCACGACATAGTCGTCGCGGATGCCCTTTTCCTTCATCGTGTCGATGACGACCTTCATGTAGGGCATGGTCGTGGTCAAAAGCGCCGACATGCCGATGATGTCGGGCTGATGCTCCTCAATCGCAGCCATATATTTCTCGACCGCATTGTTGATGCCGAGGTCAATGACGTCGAAGCCAGCACCTTCCATCATCATGCCGACCAGGTTCTTGCCGATGTCGTGGATGTCGCCCTTGACGGTGCCGATAACCATCTTGCCCTGCTTCGGCGCGCCGGTGGCGATGAGCAGCGGTCGGAGGATGAACATGCCGGCCTTCATCGCGTTGGCCGAGAGCAGCACTTCGGGAACGAACAGGATGCCGTCGCGAAAATCCTCGCCGACGATGCGCATGCCTTCGACAAGCGCCTCGGTCAGAACCGTGTAGGGCTGCCAGCCGCGCTCGAGAAGGATGTGCGTTCCTTGCTCGATTTCTTCCTTCAGCCCGTCATAGAGGTCGTCGTGCATCTGCTGCACCAACTCATCGTCGGAAAGTTCGGAAAGGATGATCTCGTCGTCGGCCATGTTGGGTCGCCTCACGCATAGTTCAAAGGAGGTCGGCACCCCATGCTCGATGGGGCACCGACCAGGCTTCCGGTTGGAGCCTTGGGAGTCTGCTAGGCTGCCAGCCAGACTTTCTGCAGATCCATCTGGAAGGTCTGATGGATCGCGTAGTTCTGGACCTTCTTGCTCATATGACCAAAGAGGCTCTGCCAGAATGGCTGGATGATCACGCCGGAGTCCTGCAAGATGGTTTCGAGGTCCTTCATAAGTTCTTTCCGCTTGGCGGGATCGCTGACCGAGAACGCCGTTTTGAGCTTGGCATCGAAATCAGGATTAGCGTAGGCGGTCTCATTCCATGCCTCGCCGGTCCGATAAGCCAGAGCGAGCACCTGGACGCCCAGCGGCCGCATGTACCAGACGGTTAGGGAATACGGGTATTTCGCCCAGTCGTTCCAGAATGTGGAGCCTGGAAGCACCGTGCGCTTCACCTTGAAGCCAGCCTCGCGCAACTGGGCCGCAATCGCGTCGCCGGTATTCTTCTGCCACTCCTCGTCGATGGATATCAGCTCGTGCTCGAAGTTGGCGTGTCCCGAGTCTGCCATCACCTTCTTGGCGCCATCGAGATCGCGCGCCTTCTTTGGCAACGCATAGTATTCAGGGTGGATCGGGCTGACATGGTGGTTCTCACCGACGACGCCGCGGCCATTGTAGCCGAGTTGAAGAACGGCATTGTTGTCGACTGCCATTTGAAGAGCGTTGCGGACTTTCTTGTCGTCATACGGTTTGTTCGTCGTGTTGGTGCGGCATACCAATGTCGTCGCGGTGGCGACCTCCGACTTGACCACGTCCATCTTATTCAAGATGTCGATGAAGTCCGCCGGCGTTTCGAGGTTCATGTCGACCTCGCCGGAGTCGAATGCCGACACCGTCGCCTGGAAGTCGGTTCCGTAGTCGATGAACTGTACGCCGTCGAGCAGGGCCTCGCCGCCCCACCACTTGCCATTGGTCCGGCGCTTCACCTCAGCCTTGCTGCCGACCGAGTATGAGACGAGCTCGAACGCTCCGGTGCCGATCGGCTTCTTGATCGGATCGGCGCCGTCCTTGTCGAAGTCGCGATGCACGATCAGTCCAGGGTAGTCGGTAAAATTGGCGATAATTGCGATATCGGGTTGGCTAAGCTTCAGCTTGACCGTGTGGTCGTCGACTTTGACGATCGCGCCGTCGCGCGCCTTGCCGGACTTGGCGTCCATCAGGGCACCGACACGGGACGCCATTGAATTGCCCGATACACCCTTGTCGCACCAGCGAGTGATATTAAAGACCACGTCATCGGCGTCGAACGCGGCGCCGTTGTTCCAAGTGACGCCCTTGCGGACGTGGAGCGTATACTCGGTGGCGTCGTCGTTGATCTCCCAGCTTTCGAGCAGGACGGGTTCGAACGTGAACTTGTGCGTGTAGGTCACAAGGGGCTCGAGCCAGCTCCGTGTAATGTTGGCCATTTCCACCCAGTCGTAGGTGCGGGGATCCTTCTGCGCCTTGACAGGCATGGAGACGCGTAGGGTGCCGCCCTTGCTTGGTTCGGCTGCATGCGCCGTTTGGGGCAGGGCCACTCCAATCAGGCCATAAGCCATCGCTGCGGAGGCGCCGAAGGTGCTTGCGAGCGCCAGAAACTCGCGCCTATCCATCCTGCCAGCCTTGACCTCACCCGCCATTTCCTCGACCGCAGCGGGTATGCGGTCCCCATTGCTTTTGAAAAATCCCATTTTTGTTCTCCCTTGTTGTGTTCCCGTTTGATTGACTTTGTTGGTCGAGTCGGAGGCAGAGCGTCAGGCAATGCTTGGCGAAATCTCCTCCTGGCGTTTCGCCACAAAAGCATCGAGCTCCTCGCGCACGGCAGGGTCCATCGGCGGTTGCTCGTAGCTCGCGATGATCGATTTCGCCTTCTCACGGCAACGCTGCGCCATGTCCTTGGAGCCTTTGACCTTCCACTGCTCGTAGCTGAGGTAGTCGAGGATCTCCGGCGCGAAGAATGCGTCCTTGAAGCGCTTGAGCGTGAAGGAATCTCCGAGATAGTGGCCGCCGGGACCGATGCGCCGCACGGCCTCGAGAGCGTCGTCGAAATGCTCGAAAGAAATCCCCTGCGCGTATTTTTCGATCAGCAGGTTCTGTTCGGCATCGGCGACAAACTTCGCCATGCAGCATACGAGGCCGGCCTCATCCCAGCCGCCTGCATGCATCATCAGGTTCGCGCATGCGCTCGCCCCAGACATGTAGGCGATCGCCGACTCGTATCCGGACTGAGCATCAAAGGTCTTGGCGGACGACTGGGATGCAGTCGTTCGCCACGGCAGACCATACCGCCTTGCCAGCTGGCCGATGACGGCGTTGATCAGAGTGACTTCGGGCATGCCGGACATCGGGGCCCCGCTGCGCATCGACACCGAGACTGAATATTGCCCATAGATCATTTTGGCGCCGGGCCTGACCAACTGGGTGTAGGCGAGCGCTGCGAGCGCCTCGGCGTTCAACTGGGCGATTGTGGCCGGGATGTCGGCGGGTGTGTTTGCGGCACCGAGCACAAAAGGCGACAGCAGGACGACCTGGTTCGCGTCGACGAAAGCGCGGAGCCCTTCCAGCATGGTCGAATCCCAAACCAGCGGCGAGTTTCCCGATACGTGACCCATCATCACCGCGTTCTGGTCCATAAAAGCCTTGCCGTGAACGATCTGCCCCATGGCGATCGAATCGTCGGCTCGCTGCTTCCCGGTCGTCAGACCGAAGAAGGGCATGTTCGTTTCCACCAGGCTCGAATGGTTGATGTGCAGATGGCGCCATGGAACAGCGATGTCGGTCGGCTCACAGGTGAACCCGCCGGCGATATGGAACCCCGGCAGCATCTGGGTCAGCCGGTTCATGTTCCGCAGATCCTCGATCGTGGATGCGCGTCGCACACCCTCAAGGTCGCGGACGTTTGGCGCGCCTTGCATGGCGCCGAAGGTCATTGTGTCCGGCGCGATCTCGAAACGCTGTGACGGATCGCGAGATGTCATCTCAAAACGGGATGGGGCCTTCGAGATGAGATGCATCAGCATCTCGCCGTCGAGGCGCACACGTTGGCCTTGGACATCGGCGCCAGCCTCCTTCCATTGCCGGATCGCCGTCTCATCCCGGAATTCGATTCCGATCTCGCGCAGGATCGCCAACGAAGCCTGGTGAATGCGCTCAAGCTGCTCAGCAGTCACAGCCTCCACGGGCCGAATGCCGTACTTGATGGTCGAGACGCGAGGCCTCTTCTCGGCTTCCCGGGCAGCTACGACCGACGCGCGTCCTCCGCGACGCCGGATTACGGGAATATCAGTGTCCATCATCGCGTTTTCCCAGAGGGGGGCAAAAGGTCCCCGCCAACAGAACTTTCTTCGGTCCGCGTACGGAACGCGGCCCTGTTCGTTGACGTTGATGATAGGGGCCAACAACCTTCCTGAGAATTCGCAAAAGGTTTCGCTGGTGTTAAATTCAGTTTATGCCTAGGTCGACAGCGCAGGCACTCGCTACCTGGTAAGGACAGCCCGAAAAGCGATGCGGAGGTGGGTATGAGAACCGAGGGAGCGTTGACCGGTAGCCGTCTAGCCTAAGGGCGTAATTCCTTTGACTGAGCGAGGAACCAGTCCACCAGAACCTTGCACCTCTTGTTTTTGCCTGCGTCATCATTGGACAAGAGGAAGAAGGCGCGGTCGGTTTTGATCTCAGTCGCGATGGGCCGAACCAGCAGGCGGTTGTTAAGTAGGTGTTGGGCGGTCAGGGACCATCCCAGCGAGATTCCTTCGCCTGCAAGAGCTGCCTGGAGCGCCAGCTGATAGTCGTTGAAAACAATGTTCGGTTTGGTCTCGCTGGCATCTCCGCCTGCAAGCGCGACCCATTCGGGCCAGCTCATTCGCTTGCGAAAGGCATCGGACGAATGAATGAGCTGATGTCGAACCAGCTCATCGACGCTCTTTGGAGCGGGGTGCGCCAGAAGATATGCGGGGGAGCAGACGGGGAAAATGATCTCGTCGCATACGAACCAGCTGTTGACCCTATCAAAATCCCGTGGCCGCACCCATACGGTGACGTCTACTTCATGATCGGGCTCGATGTCCCGATCGGTGCCGACCACCTTGATCTTAACGTCCGGATGCTCTTCCTGGAAATGATAGAGCTGAGGCGCAAGCCAATGTGCCGCGAGGGATGTCGACGCAGCAAAAGTGACGTACTTCGTTCCGCGATCGGAAATGGTTTCAAGCCGCTGTTCCAGACGGCGGAAGCTAGTGCGCACCTCGTCGTAGAGCTGCCTGCCAGCCTCCGTCAGCTGCACTCCTCGATTGTCACGGGCAAAGAGCGCGGTCCCGCAATGCTTCTCGAACATCTTGATCGAGTGCGAGACACTCGGTTGCGTCACGCTGAGCTCGCTGGCTGCGCTTTTGAAACTTAGCGTTCTGGCCGCCGCTTCGAAGACAAAAAGCGAATGCGTCGAGGGCACCAGGCTACGAAGGTTTGACATGAAGCAGGTCTATATCAGATGCTATCTTTTCCGTCTACGAAACTCCCGCCAAGTGGTCTATTCGAACAGGAGAAAACGCGACCGCGCATCGTAGCCGAGCCTTCGTCACCGGCCGCCTTAACTCAGAGAGTTGGCAGTGAATTCGTTCAACCAAACAATGACCAAAGAGCGCAAAGTGGTTCAGCCACCTCATCCCGAACCGACTAATTCCGGCTGGTACACTACGGTAGGACCGGAGTTGGCGCTGCTGCCGCAGGAAGGCGACGTTGCTTGTGATTGCCTGGTGATTGGCGGCGGCTGGATGGGGCTGCACGCGGCGCGCCGATTTGCCGAACTCAACCCGCAGTCTTCGGTTGTCCTGGTAGACGCCGGCCGCATTGGAAACAATGCATCCGGACGGTGCATGGGTTTCGTCATCGATCTCGCGCACAATCCTCGGAAGCGCGATTTCGTCGAAGACATCAAGGGGAACAAGGAAGAGCTGTTCGTTAACCTGGACGGGATCGCCTACATCCGAAGCGCCGTCGACGAGCATGGGGTCGATTGCGACTGGGACGCGCAGGGAAAATACCACAGCGCGGCCACCGCTCACGGTGTGGAGGACCTGCACCGCTTTTCGGAGGCGCTGGATAAGCTTGGGCAGAACTACAGCTGGGTCGAGACTCCCGAAATCCAGGCGATCACCGGCAGCAAGCACTACATCAAAGCCTTGCATCATCCTGGCACCGTCTTGGTCCAGCCTGCGAAGTATCTCAAGAACGCGACAAGAAGCCTGCCCGCGAACGTCACCGTTCACGAAAACACTCCCATCGTGGCGGTGCAGTTCGGGGCGCCGAAGCACATCTGCGAGACGCCCTCCGGAACGATCAGAGCTTCGAAGGTCATCATCTGCGCGTCAGGCTATCTGACGAAGTTCGGTTTCTTCGACAACCGCGCCATACCGCTGTATACATTTGCGAGCATGACACGACAGCTCACCGAGAGCGAGCTTTCGCGGGTGGGAAACAAGAACGCCTACGGGCTTATTCCAGCTAACAGCTTCGGCACGACGGTTCGTCGCACGATCGACAACCGGCTTTTCCTTCGCAACGTCTATTCCTATGCGACTGACTTCAAGACCACCACGCAGGACGTGATGAGGGCTCGAGTGCAGCAGCAGATCGCCTTCGATCGGCGGTGGCCGGAGCTCTCGTCGATCGGCTTCGAGGCCAGCTGGGGCGGCCTTCTTACCCTCGCGCAAAATGGCGGAATGGTCTTCGGCGAGTTGGCGGAGAAGGTCTACGGCGCCGCATTCTGCAACGGAACAGGCGTCGCGCGGGGAGCTGCCTTCGGCAAGGCCATAGCCGACCTGGCGTCAGGGCGATCGTCGCCGGTAGTCGACATCCTCAAGACGCGCGCAAGTCCCAGCAAGCCCTATCCCAGGCCTGTCACAGCGATGGGCGTTCGAATCGTAACCGCGGTCCGTTTCCGACAGGCCGGAGCTGAAGTCTAGATACAACGAGAGAGATCATGGCGGACCTGAAGGGCATAAATCTGGCAATGCAAACACCGTTCGATGAGAATGGTGCGATCAACTATTCGATTTTCGAGGATCTGATCGACAAGTACGTCGCCGCAGGTGTTCACGGGCTGGTGCTTGGCGCAGGGACCGGGCAACATCCCTATCTTACCGAGGCCGAGTGCAACCGCCTCTACGAAGTAGGCGCAAAGCGAATAGCTGGTCGCTGCAACGTCATTTGCCAAACCTCCGCTTTGAATATGGACGAAGTCATCAGAAGGTCGCGTCACGCGGAGTCCGTCGGCGCCGACGCATTGATGGTGCTGCCACCCTACCTGGAGGGTCCGAGTGATGAGCAGGGAATCTTCGACTTCTACAAAGCGGTCGATGCTGAACTAGGTATCGACCTGGTCGGCTACAACATCCCACAGGCCACCGGCATTTCGGTTTCACCACAGCTGTTTGAGCGCCTGAGCCAGTTGAAGAACTTCAACTACATCAAGGACAGTGCAGGGGACTTTACTGTCCATCAGGAATACCTGCAGACAAGCGGCACGGTCCTCAATGGCTGCGACACCACCACACTCTACGCGTTGATGGCCGGGGCACGCGGCGTCATATGGGGCGGTGCGAATTACATGCCTTCTGAAGCGGTCGAGCTATATAGATTGGTGGACCGCAAGGAATACGAACAGGCGCTAGCGCTCTGGCAGCGCATGTTGCCCTCGTTGCTCTTTATCTGGAGGTCGCCCTATACGCCGTCGGTACTTCGAGCGGCGCAACTGCGCGGCTACGGAACAGGAAATGTTCGCAGCCCATTGAGAAAGCTATCGGCAGATCAGGAAGCGCAGCTTCGCCGTTCGCTTGAACCGTTGGGCGTCTAGAGCGAAGAGAGGCGAGGGCTTCGTGAGAATCGTTCATGTTGGTGCGAGTGGCGTGATCGGCAAGGCCGTGTCGGCCGAACTCGGCAGACTGCATGATGTCATCGCTGTCGGTCGAAGCACCGGCGATTTCCAGGTCGATATCGACAATCCTTCGTCAATAAGTCGAATGTTCAGTCAGATTGGCGAGTTCGATGCCCTGGTATGCACAGCGGGCACGGTTCATTTCGCCCCGCTCGCCGAGTTCACCATCGAGCAATATGCAATCGGCTTGCAAAGCAAACTCATGGGGCAGGTGAACCTTGTCAGACTTGGACTTGGATTCCTTCGCGAGGAAGGATCGTTCACGTTGACCTCCGGTCCAACGAACGACGATCCGATACCGCTCGGGACATCGTCCGCGATCGTCAACGGCGCGCTCGAGGGATTTGTCCGAAGTGCTGCAATTGAGCTTCGCCAAGATCGTCGGATCAATCTTGTAAGTCCGACTATGCTCGAAGAGTCGTCTCGGCTCTACAGTCCCTACTTCCAGGGTTCGAAGGCCGTCGCCACAAACGACGTGGTGCTTGGTTACGTTAAAAGTGTCGAGGGCAAGCAAACTGGATGCGTTTACAGGATTGGATGGTCACGAGATCGCTGACCTGACTGCATCGGCGGCCGTTTGGGTTGGCCGCACTGGCATCGGCTTATCCGGCATGGATTGGTCTAGTAACGGGAGTAAGACCGCTTGATTGTTCCGTCCAAAGCTCGCGCCGTGATCATCGGCGGCGGCGTCTCCGGCTGTTCGGTCGCCTATCACCTGGCCAAGCTCGGCTGGACCGACATCGTGCTGCTGGAACGCAAGCAGCTGACCTCGGGCACGACATGGCATGCCGCCGGGTTGATCGGCCAGCTGCGCGGTTCGCAGAACATGACGCGCCTGGCCAAATATTCGGCCGACCTCTACGTCAAGCTGGAAGCCGAGACCGAGGTCGGCACCGGCATGCGCCAGGTCGGCTCCATCACCGTGGCGCTGACCGAGGAGCGCAAGCACGAGATTTACAGGCAGGCATCGCTCGCTCGCGCCTTCGATGTCGATGTCCGCGAAATTTCACCCAACGAAGTCAAACAGATGTATCCGCATCTCAATGTGGCTGACGTTGTCGGCGCCGTGCATTTGCCGCTCGACGGCCAATGCGACCCCGCCAACATCGCCATGGCCTTGGCCAAGGGGGCGCGCCAGCGCGGCGCCACCATCGTCGAGAATGTGAAGGTCACCAAGGTCCACAGCAAGGCCGGCCGCGTCACGGGCGTGTCCTGGGCACAGGGCGAGGAACAAGGCACGATCGAAGCCGACATCGTCGTCAACTGCGCCGGCATGTGGGCGCGCGAACTAGGCGCACAGAACGGCGTCACCATCCCGCTGCACGCCTGCGAGCACTTTTATCTCGTCACCGAGCCGATCCCCGGTCTGGGCCGCCTGCCGGTGCTGCGTGTTCCCGATGAATGCGCCTACTACAAGGAAGATGCTGGCAAGATGATGCTAGGCGCCTTCGAGCCGGCGGCCAAGCCATGGGGCATGGAGGGTATCCGCGAGGATTTCTGCTTCGATCAATTGCCCGAGGATATGGAGCATTTCGAGCCGATCCTCGAAATGGGCGTCAACCGCATGCCAATGCTGGCAACCGCCGGCATCCACACCTTCTTCAACGGACCGGAGAGTTTTACGCCCGACGATCGCTACTATCTCGGCGAGGCGCCGGAACTGTCCGGCTACTGGATGGCGACCGGCTACAATTCGATTGGCATCGTCTCCTCCGGCGGCGCCGGCATGGCGCTGGCGCAGTGGATCAATGATGGCGAAGCGCCCTTCGACCTGTGGGAAGTCGACATCCGCCGCGCCCAGCCGTTCCAGAAGAACCGCCGCTATCTCCGGGAGCGCGTCTCCGAAACGCTCGGCCTGCTCTATGCCGACCATTTCCCCTATCGTCAGATGGCGACCTCGAGGAATGTCAGGCGTTCGCCGCTGCACGAGCATCTGAAGGCGCGCGGCGCCGTCTTCGGCGAAGTCGCCGGCTGGGAGCGCGCCAACTGGTTTGCCCGTGAAGGCCAGGAGCGCGAATACCGCTATTCCTGGAAGCGCCAGAACTGGTTCGACAACCAGCGCGAAGAACACCTCGCGGTCAGGAACGGCGTCGGCCTGTTCGACATGACTTCGTTCGGCAAGATCCGCGTCGAGGGCCGCGACGCCTGTGCCTTCCTGCAAAGACTGTGCGCCAACGACATGGACGTCGCGCCGGGCAAGATCGTCTACACCCAGATGCTCAACCAGCGCGGCGGCATCGAGAGCGACCTCACCGTGTCGCGGCTGTCGGATACGGCGTATTTCCTCGTCGTGCCGGGCGCGACGCTGCAGCGGGATCTCGCCTGGCTGCGCCGGCATGTCGGCGAGGAATTCGTCGTCATCACCGATGTCACGGCCGCCGAGGCCGTGCTCTGCCTGATGGGTCCGGATGCTCGAAAGCTGATCCAGAAGGTCAGTCCCAACGATTTCACCAACGAGAACAATCCGTTCGGCACCTTCCAGGAGATCGAGATCGGCATGGGCCTCTCCCGCGCGCACCGCGTCACCTATGTTGGCGAACTCGGCTGGGAGCTCTATGTCTCGACCGACCAGGCGGCACATGTCTTCGAGGCGATCGACGAGGCCGGCGCGGATGTCGGCCTGAAACTCTGCGGCCTGCATACGCTGGATTCCTGCCGCATCGAAAAAGCCTTCCGCCATTTCGGCCACGACATCACCGACGAGGACAATGTGCTGGAGGCCGGCCTCGGCTTTGCGGTCAAAACCGCCAAGGGCGGCTTCATCGGCCGCGACGCGGTGCTGAAGAAGAAGGAAACAGGCCTCTCACGCCGGCTGGTGCAGTTCCGGCTGAAAGACCCTGAACCCCTGCTCTTCCACAATGAGGCCATCCTGCGCGACGGCAAGATCGTCGGCCCGATCACCTCGGGCAATTACGGCCATCATCTCGGCAGCGCGATTGGGCTCGGCTATGTGCCATGCCCCGGCGAAAGCGAGGCCGATGTGCTTGCCTCGTCCTACGAGATCGAGATTGCCGGCGAGCGTTTTGCGGCAGAAGCATCGCTGAAGCCGATGTATGATCCGAAGTCCGAGCGGACGAGGGTGTAGCGCGGTCCACTGCTCGACGTTGAATAGCCGAACGGGAGACCTAGGTTGGTATGGGCATGCTTCTTCTCCAACAAGGCTCGTCTTCGTGCGTTGAGCTCGAAAGTCGATGTAGATTCATACCTTGTTTGAAAGAGTGGACTGGATGACGCGATCTGAGTTCAACACAGAGGCGTTTTTGAAGGCGCTGGATCGAAAGAAGTCAGATAGAAAACTGAACTGGAAGCAAGTCGCTGACCTGTCTGGAGTCAGCGCTTCAACACTGATCCTTATGGCGCAGGGACAAAGGCCAGATGTCGAGAACCTGGCTCGGCTATTCCACTGGTCGGGTCTGAGTGCCGACACATTTGTGGGCGCTGGACAGGGACACCGTCTTTTTACTGAGCCGTTCAGCCAAATCGCCATGGTCATCTGTTCGGACAACTATCGTGCCGACAATGGCGGCAGCACGGTGGTTGGCACTTTCACTGGTATTTTTGTGCGTCTCCGAGACAAACTCTACCACGACTAGCGGGAAAGGATGGCTACTGGTCTAAAGCGGAATGACCATGACCTCTTCCTGTGAGCTGTCAGGCCGCTTGCGGCCCAAAAGCAATGTGCCATAGCGCCGGCAATCAAAACGTTGCAACACATCGCTTACAGCCGGGCTTGAATGAAAGCGATGCTGTTGGCGAGCGCACGCGCGGGGTCACCGAGTTCATGGACGGCCGGCGAGAATGGCTCGAAGGAGAGGGGGCCGGCGTAGCCCGCGCTTTGCAATGCACGGATCTGGCCGATATTGTCGAGGCGGTCTTTCTCATCCACGAGCACGCGATGCGGGTCGCGCATGTCATCGACCCCCACCTCCTCATCGGCGACACCCGAAATGTGGACGAGGCCGGTCATCTCCGCAAACAGCGCCGGCTCGCCAGCGAGGAAATGATGAAATGTATCGTGCACCAACCCGAAGGGGCCCACGCCGTCGATGTCCGCGATGGCGTCCGCTGCCTCTCGTTTGGAGCGCAGGGAGCAGATGGCGAAGCCCAGCGGCTCGACCAGGCCGACCACGCCGCGGTCGCTCAGGATCGGCTTCAGGCCTCGAAGGGCAGTCCTTGCGTTCTTCTGACGTTCCCCGTCCGCCCGTCCCGAGCCATCGTTGACCGGAACGAGGACCAGCGCTGCCGCGCCTGCGGCCTGCGCATAGTCGGCGAGTTCGATCGCCTCGGCCTCGCGGGCCGGCGTCCATTCGTTGAAGCGTTGCAGCGCGTTGATGCTGATCAGGGACACTCCCGCATTGCGGGCCTGGCCGCCGATTTCGGCTGCGGGCGTGCCGTCCATGATGGCGTTGCCTGCAAGATCGTTGCGGATCTCCGCCTGCGCCGCACCCACCTTGCGGCAGAGCGCGAAGAACGCGTCCATGCGCAGCGAGGGCGCTACCATATGGTTGAGTGCGAACGACGGCAATCGAGCAGTTGGCATCCGATATCCCCTCCCGTTTTGATGCCGGTCATTTCACCGGCGCGGCTGCCGATCCCATCATCCGGCGGCAGGATACAGTCAACTCGTCGTGATGAGTTTCTATCATCCATGATAGATTCTATCGCAGGTACCTCTAGATATTTTCCGGCACGTGGATGTCGAAGGGCAGGAAAGTCTGTCCCGGCGCGTTGGCGGCGCCGTCCTGGATGGCATGCGCCATGAGATTGACGAGATCGCTGCTCAGCCGGGCCAGCGGCGTTGCGAGCACCATGGTGATGATGTTGTTGGCGAGTGCAGCGCGTGACTCGGGCGTTATCTCGTTGCAGATCAAGACCGGGGGCTGGGCAGGCATGGCCGTCCTCACTGCCGTGATAGCGCCCTCCATGCCGCCACCGGCTATGTAGCATCCGACGAGATCGGGATGCCTTTCGAGCAGGTCGAGCATCGCCTGGTGGGTAAGACCGGCCGTTTCAAGATTGACCAGCGTCTCAAGCACAGTGAAATCCGGCGCATGCTCCCGAAAATAGGCGCGCACGCCGATCTCGCGCAACTCTTGGCCGTGAAAGCGATGGCTGCCGACAAACACCGCGACCTTGCCCGGCCGCCTGGCGCATTGCGCGATCATCCACGCGGCGGTGCGTCCTACCTTGCGGTTGTTGAGGCCCACATAGCCTTCGCGAACGCCTGGAGCGAAATCGGACAGAAGTGAAAACACCGGAATCCCGCGGGCCTTCAAGCTCTCCACAGCGACCGTGATCGTGGGATGATCGGGGCTAACCAATGCAATGGCATTCGTTTTTGCTGCCAGTTTCTCCAGATGAACAACAATGTCCTCGGGAGCCTGGCTCGACCAGAAATCGATAACCGGAATTCCGCGGAAGCGCGGCGCATGGGTCGTCGCGGCCTCCAACTCGCGCGCGAACTCCTGGTAGAAATGCTGCTCAGGCTTCTGCAGAAGAAAGCCCAGCCGGTATTCCGGGAGATCTTGGCGGATCCGCTGCTTGATCAGGGTTACGGCGTGGTAGCCGATAACGGTCGCCGCCTCATAGACCCGCTGCGCTGTCTCCTCGCGCACGGGAAGGCGGTTGTTCAAAACCCGGTCGACCGTCGCCACGCTGACCCCGGATGCCCGGGCCAAATCCGAAACCGTTGGGCGCTTGGCCAAGGCAGTCTCCTTTTGAGGATTTCGAATGAATGATAGTAGATGATAGAAAAATTGCAAGTGGTGTTGATGGAAATGATTGAATTTGGTAGTTCTCTTGCAGGAAAGCTTATCAGTCTTGGTTCCAGCCTGAAAAGGAAGGTCATGATCAGTGCAGCCGTCGCAGCCAAAGACTATAGGCCGACGAAACGAGACTGGGTTCTGATAGGGCGCGAAGCGCAGCGCGCCGGTGAGCAACACACGGTTCCGATGGGGTCGTGCCATGCGCTGCCGAAGCTGAACTGTCAGATCAAACGCGACCAGCTGTCGCCGTTCCCCCCGACCGGCTGCCGCGAAATGATCCAGGCCTTCCTGCGCCAGTGGCGCAACGAAGACTGCTTCATCAAGCGCGATCTGCCGCCGATGGCGCGGCCGCATCGCGAACAGTTCCAGCCCGAAACCAAGGTTGCCTCGGACCACCAGCCTCCCAAGGCTACGGAGGCGGCGGTCCGCCGCCGCCTCCGAACGTCGACCCAGACAAGATCCGCGCAGACGAAGGTGACCGATTGGATTGAGGCCTGCGGCAGGCGGCGGACGGACATCTGCCTTCGGCGAGCGGCATCGGCCCAGGCCACGCCGTGGCCCTCGACATTCGCCTGGCATCAAGCAGGCCGCCGGACCCTCGAAACTGACGTCGCTGGACGTGAAAACGAAGGCGTTGCTGGCGGCATGATTACGCAAAATGGGAGGGGCAGCCGATGAGCAGGAAGAGACCGACAGTAGCGGATATCCGCGCCATGAAAGGCAAGTACCAGTTCACGATGATCCGCGTGGAGACGCTGGAAGAGTTGGAGGCTGCCGAGAAAGCCGGCGTCGACATGGTCTCGGTGCCGCCGGAGATGATGGTTCTTCCCCATTTCCGCGAGGTTGCGCCAAGCCTGTTTGCGGTGCCGGGCGTCAATTTCTTCGAAGTCGGCACGGCGGACGATTTTGTGCGCTGGGCTTTCGCGCTCTATAAGGCGAGCGCCGACGCCGTCTATTGCAGCGCCAGCCTGGCCACCGTGAAGCGGCTCGCTGACGAAGCCATACCTGTAATCGGCCATCTCGGGCTGATCCCGTCGCGGGCCACCTGGACAGGCGGCTTCAAGGCGGTCGGCAAGTCGGCCGAAAGCGCTCTCAAAATATTCGACGCGGTCAAGGCATACGAAGCGGCCGGCGCCTTCGGCGCGGAAATCGAGGTCGTGCCGGCCGAGGTCGCGGCCGCCATCAGCGAGCGCACGTCACTGTTCATGGTTTCCATGGGTGCTGGAACCGGCTGCGATTGCCAATATCTTTTCGGGGACGACCTATTGGGCCAAAATCGCGGCCACGTGCCCAGGCACGCCAAGGCCTATCGCAACTTCGCAGCCGAGTTGGACCGTCTGCAGCGCGAGCGCATCGCGGCGTTCTCCGAGTTCGCCGCCGACGTGCGCAGCGGCACCTACCCCGAGCAGCGCCACGTCGTCGGTATCGAAGCGGGCGAACTGCGCCGCTTTTTCGATGGCCTGCCTGTCTCATGAACGCTCATTGCGCCCCAAAGCGATCACACCGTGGCGGACAAGATCCCCGTACTCAGCCTTTCGTGCGACGACCACCCCGGCACCGTGGCAGGCGTCACCACCCAACTTGCGGCGATGGGCGCCAACATTGCCAAGTGCAACCAGTTCTGGAGCGCCAGACAAGCCGCTTCTTGCGGATCGCCGTCGCGGCACCGACCGGTGCGGTAAAGGACGATATCGAAGGGGGGCTGAAATCGCCTATCGAGCGCTTCGGCATGAAGGCCACGCTTGTCGATCGTCGTCATGGTCTCGAAGTTCGACCACGCACTCCTGCACATCCTCTCCCAGACCAGGGTCGGATGGCTGAACGCCGAGGTTGTGGCATCGACCAGGGGACCCAACGCGTGACGCACTCGATGAGAGAGCAGGATTTCGTGGCGGTCGGCCGCGACATCGAAAGCAGGGTACTGGCGCGTGCGGTCAAGCTGCATCTGAAGACCGGCGTCATCCTCAACGGCCACAAGACGATCGTCTTCCAACCTTGGAGGCGCGGACGCGGGTGAACATGGAATTCGTCACGGCAAAACTGCCACCGAGGCCTTGGCGCTGAGGCACTTGCCGTTTCGATACGACCCCCGAACTGGGGGAGTTCCGGGAGGATCGGGCGCACCGGACGCCTTAAAATGGAGGAACTGACATGAAGAAACTGATTCTGGGCGCCGCAATCTCGGCGCTGACGACAACCTCGGCACTGGCTGAGAACATCGGCGTATCGATGGCGCAGTTCGACGACAACTTCCTGACCGTTCTGCGCAACGGCATGATCGATTATGCCAAGACGCTTAACGGCGTGACGCTACAGGTGGAGGACGCACAAAACGACGTTGCCAAGCAGCAGAGCCAGATCCAGAACTTCATCGCTTCGGGCGTTAGCGCGATCATCGTCAACCCGGTCGACACGGACGCGACAACGGCGATGTCGAAGATCGCGGCCGATGCAGGCATTCCTCTGGTCTATGTCAACCGCCAACCGGTCAACGTCGACAAACTGCCGGAGAAGCAGGCGTTCGTCGCGTCGAATGAGGTCGAGTCGGGCACTTTGGAAACGAAGGAAATCTGCCGGCTGCTCAAGGAAGCCGGCAAGACCGAAGCGAACATCGTGGTGATGATGGGTGAACTGTCTAACCAGGCGGCCCGCCAGCGCACGCAGGACATCCACGACGTGATCGCGATGCCCGAATGCTCCTTCATGAAGATCGTCGAGGAGCAGACCGCCAACTGGTCGCGCACCCAGGGCACCGACCTAGTCAGCAACTGGCTGTCGGCCGGCATCCAGTTCGACGCAGTCGTCGCCAACAATGACGAGATGGCGATCGGCGCCATCCAGGCGATGAAGGCCGCCGGAATCGACATGAAGACGATGCTAGTCGGCGGGGTCGACGCAACCGGGGATGCGCTTGCCGTGATGGCTGCCGGCGACCTCGACGTCACCGTGTTCCAGAACGCCGCCGGCCAGGGCCTTGGTTCGGTCGACGCGGCGCTGAAGCTCGCCAAGGGCGAGAAGGTCGACCAGAAGGTCTTCGTGCCGTTCGAGCTGGTAACGCCGGCCAATCTGGCGACCTACCAGAGCAAGAACTGATCCTGCTTGGCCAAAACTCTCTGGGCGCGCATCCGCGCGCCCAGCCGAAAATCACCCCCAGGAGGAGGAGCACGCCATGAGCAGTGCATCGACACCGGCCGCCGCCCGCGACAGGGCTTCGGCCGCAGGTTCCGAATATCTTTTGACCATCGAGAACGCGCGCAAGGAATTTCCCGGCGTCGTTGCACTGGACGACGTGTCGTTCAGGCTGCGGCCCGGAACGGTTCATGCACTGATGGGCGAGAACGGCGCGGGCAAGTCAACGCTGATGAAGATCATCGCCGGCATCTATCATCCCGACCGCGGTGAATTGCATCTGCGCGGCAAGCCTATCCAGCTGAAGTCGCCGCTGGACGCACTCGAGAACGGCATCGCCATGATCCATCAGGAACTGAACCTGATGCCCTACATGACGGTGGCGGAGAACATCTGGATCAGGCGCGAGCCACTGAATCGCTTCGGCCTCGTCGACCATACCACAATGAACAGGATGACGGCGGATCTGTTCCGGCGGCTCAACATCAACATCCATCCGCAGGTGCAGGTGCGCGATCTCACCGTCGCCAACCGGCAGATGGTCGAGATCGCCAAGGCCGTCTCCTACGAATCTGACGTGCTGATTATGGACGAACCGACATCGGCGCTGACCGAGCGCGAGGTCTCCCACCTGTTCACCATCATCCGCGACCTGAAAGCGCAAGGCAAAGGCATTATCTACATCACCCACAAGATGAACGAGCTGTTCGAGATCGCCGACGAGTTCTCGGTGTTCCGCGACGGCCGCTACATCGGCACGCACTTTTCGAGTGATGTGACCCGTGACGACATCATCCGCATGATGGTGGGGCGCGAGATCACACAGATGTTTCCGAAGGAGGAAGTCCCGATCGGCGAGGTCGTGCTGTCTGTGAAGAACCTGACGCTCGCCGGGGTCTTCACCGACGTCTCCTTCGATATCCGCGCCGGCGAAATCCTGGGCGTCGCCGGACTGGTGGGTTCGGGCCGCTCCAACGTCGCCGAAGCGATCTTCGGTGTGACGCCGGCGAGTTCGGGTTCCATAGAGATCCACGGCAAGCCGGTGACCATCTCGTCGCCGAACGTCGCAATTCGTCACCGCATGGCGCTGCTGACCGAGGACCGCAAGGAAACCGGTTGCCTGCTCATCCTCGACATCCTCGAGAACATGCAGATCGCCGTCCTGCAGCAAGACTACGTGTCACGCGGCTTCGTGGCCGAAAAGGGCATCACCAGCGCCTGCACGCTGATGAGCGAAACGCTGCGCGTCAAAACGCCAAATCTCGCGCAACGCATCGAAAACCTGTCCGGCGGCAACCAGCAGAAGGTGTTGATTGGGCGCTGGCTCCTGACCAAGCCGAGGATTCTCATCCTCGACGAGCCGACACGCGGCATCGACGTCGGCGCCAAGGCCGAGATTCATCGCTTGGTCACGGAACTCGCGCGCGATGGCGTGGCGGTGATGATGATCTCGTCGGAAATGCCCGAGGTGCTTGGCATGAGCGACCGCATCCTGGTCATGCACGAAGGACACGTCACGGGGATTCTCGATCGGGCGGAGGCGACACAGGTCAAGATCATGGAACTGGCTTCGAAATAGGACCCAAACACAACTAGGGAGGATACAACATGTCAACGAACAGCACATTGCCGGGACCCGCCGTTTTCACTGGGATCGGGGCCAACAGGCGCCGACTGCCGGTCGAAGCGAACATCCTTCTCATCTTGCTTGGAATTGCACTGGTGTTCGAACTGCTCGGCTGGATTTTCGTCGGCCAGAGCTTCCTGATGAATGCGCAACGCCTGAAGATCATGATCCTGCAGGTCTCGGTCATCGGCATCATTGCGGTGGGCGTCACCCAGGTCATCATCACCGGCGGCATTGACCTGTCGTCGGGTTCCATGGTTGGCCTGACTGCCATGATCGCGGCCAGCCTGGCGCAATCGTCGGCCTGGACCAAAGCACTCTATCCCTCGCTCACCGACTTGCCGTTTGTCATCCCGATCCTGGTCGGACTGGCAGTCGGCCTGCTCGCTGGCGTGTTCAACGGAGCGCTGATCGCCTACACCAAGATCCCGCCCTTCATCGCGACGCTGGGCACGATGGTGTCCGCGCGGGGCTTGTGCAAGTGGTACACCAAGGGTCAACCGGTGTCGGGGCTGACCGACCAGTTCAACTTCATCGGCTCGGGCATCTGGCCGGTGGTGGTTTTTCTGGTAGTCGCCGTGATCTTCCACGTGGCGCTGCGCTATACGCGCTATGGCAAGTTCACCTACGCCATCGGCGCCAATGTGCAGGCCGCACGTGTCTCCGGCATCGACGTCGAGCGCCACCTGATAAAGGTCTATGCCGTCGCTGGTCTGCTCGCGGGCGTCGCCGGCATCGTCACCGCATCGCGCGCGCAAACTGCGCAGGCCGGAATGGGTGTGATGTACGAACTTGACGCAATTGCCGCGGCGGTGATCGGCGGCACCTCGCTGACCGGCGGCGTCGGCCGCATCACGGGCACGGTGATCGGCACGATCATTCTCGGCACGATGATGTCGGGCTTCACCTTCCTGCGCGTCGATGCTTTCTATCAGGAGATCATCAAGGGCCTGATCATTATCGCCGCCGTGATTGCCGACGTCTATCGCCAGAAGAGCCGCAAGACGTGATGCAGGAGGCTGCGCAGCCGCGGCTGCGCAGCCGCCACCCGTTTCTCATTGTGGCGAGGAGAGTTAAACATGACATACGAACCGGCGATCGGGATCGAACGGCTGGGAACCATCAAGGAAATTGCCGCGGCGGCGAGCGTTGGCGTCGGCACTGTGCACCGCGTCCTGAAGGGGCAATCAAACGTCTCGTCATCTGCTTCGCGGACAGTCATGGATGCGGTCCGCAGGATCAATGAGCGGAAAATAAGCCTCGCGCGGATGGACGATCGCAGCTGACAGGAATTTCGGCAGGGGAACGCGCGTTCGCAGGCGTGACGAAAAGTTATGAGGCGATCGGATCAGATAGTATCACTGATCGCCTCCCAAGTGCTTTTGAAAAAAGAAGGTTCCTATGAGACGATCGGAGTCATTGCTGCTGCTCTCGATCTAGCCGTCTTTGGCACAGGCAAGCGAGAGAAAGGGCCGACAAGCCAATTGGCGCGGCCTTCAGCCGCGCCAAGAACGCAAGCCCTCCGTTACCCGGCGACGTCAAAGGATTTTGCCCGTTTGATGTCGACGGTCAGTTCGTCGATCTTGTATCCGGTCGGCGCGATGGCGCGGTGCTGAAAGAAGGTGGATGGTTTTTCGTCATTGCCGAAATTAATTGAAAAATCCAACCTTTAGGGCGCGGATGAACTGCTGCAAATCTCTGCTTCAACAAGGAGATTTGGCCAATCATGCAAATATCGGTTTCGAAGATCGCTGCTTATGCGTTGACGCTGTCCCTGGCGGCGTCGGCAGCCCAGGCCGGTGAGACACTCGACCGGGTTCACAAGACCGGTGTCGTGGTCGATGCCCTGGTCAATGACTATCCGCCCTTTGCCTTCATCAACGACAAGAACGAACTGGACGGTTTCGATGTCGACGTGGCGAAGGCGTTCGCCGAAAAGCTCGGCGCCAAGCTGAAGCTGGAATCGCCCGGGTGGGAAACCATTGTCGGCGGCAAGTGGGCCGGTCGCTGGGATGTTGGCATCACATCGACGACGCCCACCGAAGACCGGGCCAAGGTGCTGAACTTTCCGGTGATCTACTACAGCGTTCCGGCCGTGCTTGTGGTCAATTCCCAGGAGCAGACCATCAAGTCCGTGGCGGACATTTCCGGCAAGCGCGTCGGCGTCGGATCGGGCTCGTCATACGAAGCCTACGTCAATCGCAACTTCACCATTCCCGGCCAACCGGCGATCGAGTTTCCCTTCCATGACGTGCAGGTCGTGCCGGGCGACGAGACCGTGAATTTCCAGAATCTGGCCCTCGGACCGGGCGTGCGCCTTGACGCCATCGTCGCTTCTGCCGGCACCGCCAAGGGTCAGATAGACGCAACGGGCAAGCTCAAGGTGCTGGGCGATCCGTTGTTTGCCGAGCCGAACGCCATCGTCACCGACAAGGGCGATCCGGAATGGGACGCGGAGGTCAAACGCGTCATCGTGGAACTGAAGACGGGAGGAAAGCTCGCCGCCATTTCGAACAAATGGTTCGGCGTGGACATCACAAAAAATGTCGATTGAACCCGGCTCGGCGGGTCTCGCTGCAGACCTCGTCGCGGTCACGCGGGGTGTTCAACCGATCACGCAGAAATGGAGTTTCCGGTTCAAGGTCTGGCTGACCTGGGCGACGCTGTTTCTGGTGCTGTGCATTGGGCTCGGCAGCCTCGGTCTCGACTTCGGCCTCATCCGCCAAAAGCTGCCGTTCATGCTCGGCTTGCGCTTGTCTCCAGACGGCTTCGTCCAGGGCGTCGCGCTCACTCTTTTGGTGACGGCCTTGTCCATGATTTTTGCCGTGAGCGCGGGAATACTCACCGCGCTCGGGCGCCTGTCGACCAATCCGGTCGCCTTTGGCGTGGCGACATTCTACGCGTCTTTCTTTCGCGGCACGCCGTTGTTGGTGCAGGTCTTGCTGATCTACCTGGCGCTGCCGCAGTTCGGCATTATTCTGTCGGCGTTTACCTCCGGTATTCTGGCCCTGTCGCTGAACTATGCGGCCTATCTTGCCGAGACGATCCGGGCAGGCATCTCCTCGGTGGATCGTGGACAGCGAGAGGCGGCCCTGGCGCTCGGGCTGTCCCGGCAGGTGATCGCCTGGAAGATCATCGCTCCGCAAGCCATGCGCGTCATCATCCCGCCTGGTGGAGCCCATTTCATTTCGATGCTGAAGGATTCCTCGCTGGTGTCGATCATGGGTCTGTGGGAGCTGAATTTCCTTGCCCAGTCCTATGGCCGCGCAACTTTCCACTACATGGAAATGCTGCTGACCGCGGCCGTGCTTTATTGGGCGCTCTCGATCGGGCTCGAGCTCGTCCAGCATAGGCTTGAAGTGAAATTCGGCCGCGGCTACCGGGCCGCCTAGCTTCTCATTCGCTGACATCCAACGGACCTTGAATCATGACTGATCACCTCAACGACTTCACCATTCTGGACGGCGGCATGGGCCGTCTTCTGGAACGCCTGGGCGCTCCGTTTCGGTTGCCTGAATGGTCGGCGCTGTCGCTGATCGAGGCACCGGATTTCGTGACAAAGGCGCATATGGCATTTGCCGGTAGCGGTGCGGACATCATCACCACCAATTCCTACGGCCTGGTGCCGCATATGATCGGCAGGGAGCGTTTCGAAAAGGAGGGGCGAGCGCTTGCGGATCGCGCGGGTCGTATCGCCCGCGAAGTCGCCGACCGCGTGCCTGGCGACATCAGGGTCGCGGGGTCGCTGCCGCCGCTGTTCGAAAGCTACCGGCCCGGCAATTTCAAGCCCGACGAGGCGCCGCGTATCCTCAAGAGCTTGGTCGCGGGGCTTGCTCCACACATCGATCTTTGGCTCATCGAGACGCAAAGCTCCACCGCCGAGGCATTGACGGCGCTCGCGGTGGTCAAGAACTCGCATTTGCCGATTTTTGTCTCCTACACGCTGAAGGATGAGGACGGTCGAGCCGGCCCGCCGGAGCTCAGATCCGGCGAGCCGGTCGCCGACGCGGTGGCGGCAACGGTTGAGGCCGGAGCATCAGGGATCTTGTTCAATTGTAGTCAGCCGGAGGTCATGGGCGAAGCGGTTGTCGTGGCCCGCAAGGTGATCTCGGCGTCAGGCGATCGTAAGGTGGAGCTCGGCGTCTACGCCAACGCCTTTCTGCCCGAACCACCTTCCGAAACACCCTATGCAGGGATTTCCGAAATCAGGAAGGATCTGGACCCTGAAAACTATCTCAAATGGGTGAAGCTTTGGGTGGAACAGGGGGCAACGATCGTTGGCGGTTGCTGCGGCATAGGCCCCGAACATATCGCGGCGATCAAGGCAAGCCGCGAGCTTGTGTCAGCCGGCCAAGACGTCATCTAGTCGCCCAGTTGCCGGATCGGAAAGGGCAATTTTGAGCGGCCTGAAGGTCAGAACATGGCAGACCGGCACCACAGCAACACTGCGCCCAGACGAGCAGCTATCTCGTACGGCCTTTTAGGCAGTGAGAATCTTGAACTGCTCGGCGATTGACGGGCATGGATTGTAACCAAACCTCGCCTGTCGCTTTCGCACCCCGTTGTGAAAGAATCAGGCCATGCCGGAAACACCGCCCAGACCAGAATCTTTCCGCCCGCTCATCCGCCCGCTCAATCGCCTGGAACTATCGGCAGCGGATTCAGTTGTGTCACGTCGAAGTCTCGTGAGACCGCAGTCGGGAGCTGCAGCGGGGTCTGTGCTGCCGAAGCCGTCAGGCCTAAACGCCGCCAGCCGAGTGCCGGCGCAATAGTCTCGATGAAGTCCGTGATGATCTGCTCATATTCGTGCTGCTTGAATTCATAGGGAAGTTCGAGCCGCAACTCTTCCACCTTGGCCAGGACCGGATCACTGGCCAGTTGCTCCAGTATCTGTTCGGATGTGCCGACGATGTCACGGGCAAAAAGCGTCCGCCGCTCGCCATGCGCCTTCAAGGTGCGCTCGTGGCGTCCGGCCGCATAGTCACCATAGCGTTTCCTGGTGCGTGCGTCGGCGCTGTCGAACGGCACGATCACCCTGCCCAGCGCCACGCGAGCTTGCCTGCCGCCTTGCTGGGCAAAGAAAGTCTCCAACTGGTGCAGCTGCGCTTCAAAGAAATTGTCGGTTCCCTCGCCGGACGTGACATTGCCGATCAGCAGGTTGAGACCGTTGCGACCGGTCCATTCAACCGATCGGAGCGAGCCGCCACCGTACCAGATCCTTTCGAGGAGACCGGGTGCATGCGGCTGAAGGCGAGGGCGCACGCGCCCGCCGGGAAATTCAATGATCGCGCCGGGTTCGCCGATAGGATCGCCGCGCAAATTGTTGACGAAGCGCAAGACGCGCCCATGCGAGAAATCGAAACTCCGCCAGTCGCTGTCGAAGACCAGTGGCCCGAGGATCTCGGCATGCGGCGGGAAGCCGGCGCTCATGCCGACATTCAGCCGGCCCCGCGACAGCACGTCGACCGTCGACAGGTCCTCGGCCAGGCGATAGGGGCTTTCATAGCCGATCGGGATCACGGCTGTCCCCAGTTCGATGCGGCTTGTGCGCTGCGTGGCGGCGGCCAGAAAGGCGGCTGCCGACGAAATGCCCGGCTCGAGATGGCGCTGCCGCACCCAGGCACCGTCGTAACCCAACCGCTCGCCGAGCTCGAACAGCTGGAGCGTCTTCTCAAGCCCGGAATGCGGATCGCTGTGCGGATAGTTGCCGGGCGTGAGAAAGGCGAGCTTGCGGATGCCGTGCGAGATTGTCGTCAAGGCTGCTGCCTCCCTTCCATACCGGCGCCTAGTACTTCTTCAACCCAGGCGGATTGGTCCGTGACTGGGCTATCTGCTCGGCCGAAAGGCTCCATCTTGCGAGTGCCTTCGCGTAAGTCCCGTCCTTGATGGCCTCGTTGAGCGCCGTGGTGATGACCTCGGCGATGCCGCTGCCCTTCTTGGTGGTGACGCCGACATCGGTCGTCAGCGGCCAGCCGGCATTGACGGTTCCGACCGAACGGGTCTCACCGGTCAGCGCTGCCTGATAGACCTGAACCGAGTTCATCGAGAAAATCGTGTCGGCGCGGCCCGAGCGGATTGCCAGGCTCGATGCGGCGGTGTCGTCGAGATAGATGATCTCGACAGGCTTCAGCCCGGCTTCGACATTGCGCCTGTTCCACTCGAGGATGATCTTTTCCTGGATCGCGCCGGCATCGGTGATGACGCGCAACCCGGCAATGTCCTTTGGCTCCTTGATCGAGGTGATCGGGCTGTCGTTCCTCACATAAAAACCGTGCAGGCCCTGCCGGTAGCTCGAAAAATCGTACTGCAGCTTGCGCTCTTCGGTGACGCCGACATTGCTGATGACGGCGTCGTATTTCCCTGACACCAGCCCGAGCGGCCAATCCTCCCAGGCCACCGCGACGAGATTGAGTTTTCGGCCGAGCTTGTCGGCAATCAGCTGGGCGATGTCAGGATCGGCGCCGATGACAGTCGCCGCATCGGTTGCATAAGTGGCAACCGGTGGCGTGCCGCCAGGAGCGATGCCAACCGTGAGGACGCCGTCCTCGACAAATTTGAAACGCGCCGGGATCGACGCGATGAGGGCGGGATCCTTCTCGGTGCGCGGACGGGCGGATTGTTCGGGGCTGAGGTCGAAGGGCTCGGATGCGAGCGACACGAGGGAAGTCGCCAAAAACGCCGAAATGCCGATGACGGCAGGGATCGCTTTGGTTCTCAAGAACATTGAATTTCCAATTTTTCGCTGTGTTGTCCGGGTACGTCGTCGACACGCCGGCATGACTGCGAAGGCGGACGCCGATGGCGTCCGCCTTCGCAGTGTTTCGGCTCAGCTGTTCGGCTTCGGCAGGCCGGGCGGGTTGGTGTGCGACTGGTCGATGGCTTCGGCGGTCAGGCTCCACTTCTTCAGCACCTCACCATATTTGCCGCTGGCGATCAGCTCGTTGATGGCGATCGTGATGGCGTCGGCCAGGCCGCTGCCCTTTCGCGTCGCCACCGCGATCTCGGCGGTCAGCGGCCAGCCGCCGCTGACGATGCCGACCAGCTTGGTCTTGCCGCTGACGGCGGCAGAGTAGGCAAGCGTGGCGTTCGGATTGAATTCGGCATCGGCGCGGCCCGACTGGATGGCGAGCTGACTCGCGGCGGAATCGTCATAGTACTGAACCTCGATCGGCTTCAGCCCGGCCGCGACGTTCTCGCGGTCCCATTCAAGCAGGACTTTTTCCTGGTTGGTGCCGGCACCGGTGATCACCCTCAGGCCAGCGACGTCTTTCGGCTCCTTGATCGAGGTGATCTTGCTGTCGGCCTTCACATAGAAGCCGAGCACGTCCTGCCGGTAAGTCGAGAAGTCGAACTTCTCCTTGCGCTCTTCCGTCACCGTCACGTTGCTGATGACAGCGTCATATTTCCCTGAGGCAAGGCCGAGCGGCCAGTCGGCCCAGGCGACTGGAACGAGGTCGAGCTTGAGCCCCAGCGTCTCGGCGATCAGCACGGTGATATCAGGATCGGTGCCGACCGGGGTTTTGGCGTCGGTCGCATAGGTGCCGACCGGCGGATCCCACGGGTGGGTGGCGACGGTCAGATAGCCTTCCTTGGCGAATTTGAAACTGGGCGAGATCGCCGCCGCCGCCTTGTCGCTCTTTTTGGTGTGGATGCGGCCCGGCTGCTCGGGAGTGAGATCGAACTCCGCTGCCTGGGCGACAGAGGCAAAGGTAATGGCCGATAGGACCGCGCCGAAGGCGAGGGATAGCGGTTTCCTGTACAAAGTCATGGGTCTCTCCTTGCATGATGGTCGTGCGGGGTCGATGCTCCCCGGCGGGGAGCCTGGAAGGCCGGCGGTTCGCACATGGCGCCGGCGTGTTTTTCCTGGAATTCCGCTCGCTAAAGAACCTTGGCGAGGAACTCGCGCGTGCGTTGGTGGGCGGGCGTGGTGAAGACCCTGGCCGGCGTCCCGACCTCTAGGATCTTGCCGCCTTCCATGAAGACGATGGTGTCGGCGACTTCGCGGGCAAAGCCGATCTCATGGGTGACGATCACCATCGTCGTGCCGGAAGTCGCCAGCTCCTTGATGACATCGAGCACCTCACCGACGAGCTCGGGATCGAGCGCCGATGTCGGTTCGTCGAACAGCAGCACCTTCGGCTTCAGCGCCAGCGCCCTGGCGATCGCGACACGCTGCTGCTGGCCTCCTGAGAGATGGCGCGGATAGGCATCGGCCTTCTCCGGCAGGCCGATGCGCGCGAGCAGATCCCTTGCCAGCTCAATCGCCTCGGCGCGCGCAACGCCCTGCACCGAGACAGGCGCTTCGATGATGTTTTCGATCACCGTCAGATGCGGGAAGAGATTGAAGTTCTGGAACACCATGCCGATGGCGGCGCGGCGGCGGCGGATGGCCGCTTCTTTGAGTTCATAGAGCGTATGGCCTTCGCGGTGATAGCCGACCAGCTCGTCGTCGATGGTCACGAATCCGGTGTCTGTGCGCTCGAGATGGTTGATGGTGCGCAACAGCGTCGATTTGCCGGCACCGGACGGGCCGATGATCGCCGTCACCGATCCCGGAGCGAGATCGAGATCGACGCCATCGAGGACGGTCAGCGCGCCGAAGCTCTTGGAGACGTCACAGATTTCGATGCGCCCGACACCGCGCCGCGCTAGTTTTTCACTTGGGGTAACCAGCGGCTTGCGAACCGCAGTCGCTGGCGCCGGGACGAAGGGCGCAGGCTTGGCCGCTGGTGCGGCGCCGCGGCCGGACAGGAAGGTGACCAGGTTGGGCAGGAGCGGGCCGGACGGCGTGCGCACGGCGCCGCGCGAAAAGCGTCGCTCGATGCCGAGTTGGATGATCGACAGCACGGTCATGATGATCAGGTACCAGATGGTCGCCACCATCAAGAGCGGGATCACTTCCAGATTGCGCTTGTAGATGACCTGGACGGTGTAGAAGAGCTCGGGCAGAGCGAGTACGTAGACCATCGAGGTCGACTTGGCCAAGCCGATCATCTCGTTGAAGCCGCTGGGCAGGATGGCGCGCATGGCCTGCGGCAACACGATGCTCAGCGCCTGCCGGCGTCGCGAAAGGCCGAGTGCCGCCGCCGCTTCATGCTGGCCCTGGTCGACGGAGAGAATGCCGCCGCGGATGATCTCGGCCGAGAAGGCGGCCTGGTTGAGGCTCAAGCCGACCACCGCCACCCAGAACGGGGTGAACATCTCGACGGTGTTGTACTGCGCAAACAAAAGGCCGGTGAACGGCACGCCGACATCGATGGTCGGATAGAGATAGCCGAGATTGTTGAGGACGAGCAGGAGCACGATCAGTGGGATGGAGCGTAAGAGCCAGATATAGGCCCACGAGACGCCCGACAGCAGCGGCGAGGCGGAGACGCGGGCGAAAGCGAGCAGCGTCCCCAGGAAAAAGCCGAGCGCGGAGGCGAGCACCGTCAGGAGCAGCGTTCGGCCAAGGCCGACCAGCACGGGTTCGGAGAGGAAGAACCGGGCAAAGACATCCCAACCCCATCTCGGATTGGTCAGGATCGATTGCAACGTGAAGAAAATGACCACGGCGGCGACAACGGTGCCGATCACGCGCCAGGGATGTCTGGCCGGTACCACTCTGTACCCCTGACGGTCCGCGGTGAACGGTCTATTCCGAGCGGATGCTACTTCGCCTATGTCGGCCGTCACTGTCATGGGTCGCCGTCGCTCCAATGGAGTAGTATTTCGAGGAAGTACTTTGTCTTTATAAGTAAACCTGGATTACCCTAGCGACCACAAGATAAATTACGCGGCATTCGTTTTTATATTTTTAGAGTTCGGTAGTTTAATCATCTATCTTATTCGAATTTCGTGGGTGCGTTGCCGCGCCTGATCGCTGGATCAGCTTGCCTTGCGTTCAAGCGCGTTCGGCCCGAATTCCTGGGTCAGGGCGCTGATGTCCTTTTCGAAGGGCAGCGTGCCGTGGATTTCCGGGTCGACGGCGGTGTCGAACAGGGCTGTGTAGCCATCGTTGAGATATAGGCCGGCGGCCTCTGGCTGGCGGAAACCCGTGGTCAAATAGAGCCTGGTGTAACCCTGGCGCGCCGCCTGCAGTTCGAGTTCGGCCAGCACCTTGCGTGCCAGTCCCTGACGGCGCAGGTCGATATGCGTCCAGACGCGCTTGAGCTCGGCGGTGCGTTCGTCATAGCGCTTGAAGGCGCCGCCGGCGATCGCCGCGCCGTCGCGCAGCAACAGCAGGAAATTCCCGTTTGGCGGCGCGAAGAGCTCGGCGGGGTAGCGACGCATCTCCTCGCCGGGTTCGCCAAAGTGATCGCCGTATCGGGTCGTGTATTCCCAGGTCAGCGCTTCGATGAGCGGTGCGGCGCGCGGATCGATCGGGGTCGTGTAGAGAAAGCTGTCTGTCATGGCGTAGGCCCTGTTGCCGGCTCGCTTGTCCGCGGAGCCTCGTTCGCGGCGAGATAGTCCTGGACCAGCGTCACCCAGTAGCGCGCAGCGTCAGGCAGGATGTCGTCGTTGAAGTCGTAGTTGGGACTGTGCAGGTCGGCGCTGTCGCCATTGCCGACGAAGAGGTAGCTGCCCGGTCGCGCCTCGAGCATGAAGGCGAAATCCTCGCTGGCGGTGATCAGCGGGAAATTGGTCTCGATCCGTTCAGTGCCGAACTGCCGAAGCGCCACCTGGCGGGCGAATTCGGTTTCTTGCGGGTGATTGACGAGGGTGGGATAGCCGCGCGGATAGTTGACCTCGGCGGTGGCGCCATAGCTTTGCGCCTGTGCTTGGGCGAGCGCGATGATGCGCGTGCGGATCTGCTCGCGCACCGTCTTGCTGAACGTCCGGATGGTGACTTTGAGCTCGACGCTGTCGGGGATCACGTTGGCGGCGATGCCGCCATTGAATGTGCCAACGGTGACCACCGCCGTCTCCAACGGGTCGACATTGCGCGACACGATGGTCTGCAGCGCCATCACCAGCGATGCGGCGGCGACGATCGGATCGACGGCATGGCTGGGCCGTGCGCCATGGCCGCCCTTGCCGACGATGCGGATGATGGCGAGGTCGACGGAAGCCATCGCAGGACCACTGAGGAAGGCGAACTGGCCGGCCGGCACGCCCGGCCAATTGTGCAGGCCGAAGACGGCGTCGACCGGGAAGCGTTCGAACAGCCCGTCGGCAATCATCGCCTTGGCGCCGGCGCCACCTTCCTCGGCGGGCTGGAAGATCAGACGCAGCGTGCCCGAAAACTCCCGCGTCTCGGCAAGATGGCGGGCGGCTGCCAGCAGGATCGCGGTGTGTCCATCATGCCCACAGGCATGCATTACCCCTGGATTGGTGCTGGCATAGGGCAGGCCAGTCGCCTCGACGATCGGCAAGGCGTCCATGTCAGCGCGGATGCCGATGCTTTTCTCGCCGAGCCCGTTGCGCAGCGTGCCGACCACGCCTGTGCCGCCGATGGCCTCAGTGACCTCGTAGCCCCAGGATCGCAGACGTTCGGCAACCAGCGCGCTGGTTTTCTTCTCCTTGTAGGCCAGCTCCGGCTCGCTGTGCAGCTTGCGGCGCAGGGCGACGAACTCGTCGGCGTGGTCGAGGATCGCCGCTTCGGTCGTGATCGACCGCGGAGGAGCCTGAAAGGTCATCAGGCGGCTTCCTCGGTGGCCGCGGGAGAGGCAGCCTGCGCGTAGCGGCTCTCCTTGAACGGCAGTCCGAGATGATCGCGCAACGTCGTGCCGATCTGGCTGCGGGCGTGGCGACCGCGCTTTTCCAGAATGGGCAGCACATGCGCTTCGAAATCGTTGAGCCCGGAGGGGATGACCTGGAAGCCCAGCACGAAACCGTCGGCCGCTCCGCCATCGACCCAGCGGACCAGCTGGTCGGCGATCTTTTCGGGCGTACCGATGAATTCGTTGCGCGACGTCGCCGCGTCCAGCGCGACTTCCCGCAGCGTGAGGTTTTTCTCCCTGGCGACACGCTTGATACGGTCGGTGGCGGAGCGGAAATTGTTCTTGCCGATGTCGCCCAACTCGGGGAACGGATCGTCGACCGGGTAGGCAGTGAAATCATGATGGTCGAAGAAACGGCCGAGATAGAGCAGCGCCTCGTGAACGCTGACGAGGTCGCGTATCTCGCGATATTTGCGCTCGGCCTCCTCTTCCGTCGAGCCGACGATCGGCGCTATGCCGGGGAAGATTTTTATGTGGTCGGCCGAGCGGCCATGCGCGACCGCGCTGTCCTTGAGCCGTCGCGATAGCTCGCGGTTCTCTTCGAAGGCGGCGGCGTTGGCAAAGACGGCGTCGGCGTGCTGGCCGCCGAGCGAGATGCCGTCATCGGAGCCGCCGGCCTGGAACAGCACGGGCTGTCCTTGCGGCGAGCGGCCAAGATTGAGCGGCCCTTCGGCAGAATGGAAGCGGCCCTTGAAGTTCAGCCGGTGCATCCTGGAGAAATCGGCGTAGCGGCCGGCCTGCCGGTCGCGCACGAACGCGTCGTCGTCCCAGGAATCCCACAGGCCCTTGACGATCTCGATGTGCTCGGCGGCGATCTCGTAGCGCAGCGCGTGTTCGGGATGCTTGTCGCGGCCGTAGTTTTTCGCCGAGCCTTCGAGTGGCGAGGTGACCGCATTCCAGCCGGCGCGTCCGCCGCTGACCACGTCGATCGATCCGAACTGCCGCGCGACGGTGAACGGATCGCTGTAGGAGGTGGACAGCGTGCCGACGAGGCCGATGCTCTTTGTCGCCACCGCCAGCGCCGACAAAAGCACGATGGGCTCGAAGCGGTTAAGGAAATGCGGGATCGACTGCTCGTTGATGTAGAGCCCGTCGGCGACGAAGGCGAAGGCAATGCCAGCCGCTTCTGCCTGCTGCGCGATGCGCACGTAGTAGTCGAAATTGGTGCTGGCATCAGCAGGAACGCTCGGATGCTTCCAGGCATTCATGTGCCCGCCCGGGCCTTGCAGCATGATGCCGAAGGGAATTCGCTGATTGCTCATGACGGCAAAGCTCCTTGATCCGTTTGTTTCAGGCCGCGGCCGCCGGCCGCTCGCGCGCCAGCATCTCGGCGGTGGCAAGCCGCCACAGGCCGCCGACGGCCGGCTCGACGATGAATTCACTGGTGCCGGAGCGCGCATGCAGGCGGTCGAGTTCGGAGCGGACCTGGTCCGGCGTTCCGGCGATCACGCTCGGCTGCTTGGGCTCGATGCGGTATTCGGCCGAGCCCAGTTGGCGCGCATAGTCCTTTGCTTGTTCCTCGCTGCCAACGGTGACGCTCTGGGCGCCGGGGACATGCACCTTGAACAGCTTGATCTTGTCGGCCTGCGCCTCGGCCTCGCCGGCATATTCGGAGACAATGACCGAGACAGCTATGATCGGCGCGCGGCCGGTCTGCGCCCGATAGGCCGCAACGGTGTCATCGAGCAGGGTGTCGTCGCCATTGAGATGGCGGGCGAACACGAACTCCCATTGATGCGCAGCAGCGAGCAGCGCGCTTTCAACGCTGGCGCCGAGCAGGAAGCGCTGCGGGGCGACCGGCGGACGCGGCGTGGCGCTCAGCCCTTCGACCGGGCCAGCGCCGTCGAGATAGGCGCCAAGCTCGGCGATCTGCTCGCCGAAATCCCGGCTGTGCGACGGGTCACTTCTGCCTTGCAGGGCGCGTGTCGACAACGGCAGCCCACCGGGCGCCTTGCCGATGCCGAGATCGACGCGGCCCGGCGCCAGCGCCCCCAGCAGATGAAAATTCTCGGCGACCTTGTAGGGGCTGTAGTGCTGGAGCATGACACCGCCGGAGCCGATGCGGATCCGGCTGGTGTGGGCGAGCAGGTACGCAATCAGCACTTCCGGCGAGGAACTCGCGAGGTCCGGCACATTGTGGTGCTCGGCCACCCAGAACCTGCGGTAGCCGAGCCGTTCGGCAAGCTGTGCAAGCGCTACAGTTCGTTTCAGCGCATCTGTTGCGCTTTCTCCACGGGCGAGCGGGCTCTTGTCGAGGAGGCTGAGCGCGTAGGCCATGGGATCTCCACCTTCGGCGGCCGCGTGGGCCATGAACTTCCTGGGTGCAGATCGTAATGCATATAGTCTATAGACTTTATAGACTATATGCCGAGTTTCAGCCGTTGAGGGAAAAACCCTTTCTCATCGGGCACCGGCTTTGGAATGTCCGGCCTGTGAGCGGGTTTCGCATCATGGCTCCGGATCATGGGTGGGGCGGCGGGATGAGGTCGCGTCCGACCAGGGCATCAATGATCCGCTCGGCCCCTGAAATGAACTGGCGGCCATTGGCTTCGCCGGATGCGTGAGGGGAGGTCTCGCCCGACGGCAGCACCAGGACGGGGAGCCCTTGATTGGCTTCGCCGATGAGTTCCACCACATCGGTGCGCGGCCGGGGGAAGGCGATCCGTCTGATGTCGATTGCATCGACAAGCCTGGGAAACGAGGTCAACACGCCTTCCACCAGGGCGGAGTGGCGGCAGAAGAATCGCTGCCCCGGAAATTTGGCGTCTTCGAAATCCGGGGAGAGCAGGAACAGGGCGGGTTTTTCTGAATTGGCGGATGGCAACGGCATTTCCACTTCGAGGAGGTTTCGGACGCCGAAGCTTACTTGCATCGGCGGACCCAGCCGAAGGCAGGCATTTCAAAGCGCGTGCCTTGTGAAGCAATAATTGTCTCTTGAACGGCTTTTGCTCCGAACCCAGTTGCTGCCGAGGTCGATGGGGTCGACCAGTGGATGTTCCCGGATGTGGGTGGTTCGTGCGGCTATGACCTCGGTATCTGGAAGCTGATTTCGCAGACAGACAGCAATCCGATCAACGGGGAAGTATTCGTCGATATCGATCTCGTCTTGGAGGTTTGCTGCAGTGGGGCAGTTGAGGCTGTGCCTAGCTTCGAGCGATCGACCAAGGCTTGAGGGTCCGTCCGCACCGGGAGTTGCAATTCGTCAGGAGAGGTGCGCCAGCCAGGTGCGGACGCCCGCCGCCGTCCTGAAGTCGTCAAGGCTCCGGGCGGGTATGTGGGGGTAGGCGCTCCTAGCCATTTCGCTGAGCGCCCGGCCCGGCCCGAGTTCAAGAAATGTGGTTGCTCCGGCTTCCACGCAAGCCTGCAGGCATGCTGCCCATTGGACGGTGCGGGAAATCTGCAGAGCCAACTTGTCCATGCCGACCGCGACGTCAACGACAGAAGAGCCATCGATCCCGCTGAGCAGGCGCACTCCGATTTCGGGCGCAGAGCTGACAAGAGCGTGTCCCAACGCTTTGCGGAATCCGGCCGAGGCGGCCGCCAAGCGTGGCGTGTGAGAGGCTATGTTCACCGCAACGCGAACAACGCGGGCAGCGCCCATCGCTTTTGCTTCATCTGCCAGGGAATCCAACGCGTTGCCGGCGCCGCCGAGGACATAGGCGTCGCCCGGATTGACGATAGCAACCGCCATGTCGTGTTGCCTGCACAAGCGATCAACAGCACTGCGAGACAAGCCGCGGACAAACAGCAAGCCATCCCCAGGCATGCTGGCCGCATCCATTAGGTCCGCGCGTTGCGCCGCAAGGTCGAGGGTGACCAGAGCATCCAGCAAGCCCGCGACACCCCAGGCGGCCACTTCGCCAACGCTGTAGCCTGCGATGACGAGCCTGCGCGGCCACACATCGCGCAGGATTGACGCTGCGGCCAGTGACTGAAGAGTGCACAGTATCTGCCCGACGCGGTTGCGGTGCAGGCCGTCGTCTGTATCGGTCTGGACCATCGTGCGCGGGTCACTTCCGCCACACAGTGCCGCAGCGTGAGCGAAAAGGTTTGCTGCTCCCGGTGCATTCCCGGTTAAAGCGAACATTTCCCGATGCTGCGGACCTTGGCCGGAGCATAAAACAGCCAAGGTCATTCAGGGTGCCTCACCAGATAGAGAACGAAGCAAGCGAGGGCGCGAATAAGGAATTGCGCTCCAGTCATCTCGCATACGCGATGAAGCGGCCTTCGGCTCGCAAGCCTGGGCGAAGAGGCTCATGGCGAGAAGATCCGCCGACCCGCCCGGACTTAGTCGACGTGTGACGAAAGACTGATGTACGACATTGGCCCGCTGGCGCCAGTCGGGCGTCCCCACGCCGCCGTCATCAAGAAATCCGCGGGCAGCGTGCTGGGCATAAGAGAGGCCGGACAGGCCACCGCGGTGCAGCAGATTGGTGTCCTGCAAAATGGCAATCAGCGCAAAACAGGCTTGTACGCGCGCCGCTTCCGCATCGCCAGGCGCGAGCAGGGCGCCGCGCTGAAGCGCTGGCAAGCCGACCCTGTAGATACTCGGGAACCCTTGCGCCGCCTCCGATCGGGCGCCGCCGGCTCCATAGCGCCTGAACGCCCCGCCGCCATGACTGTCATGCAACGCTGGCCCGTCCAAAATGTCGCGGCCCCACAGCTTTGCGACGGCCACCCCCAGTGGCGTTGCGCAATCGATTCGCCCGCTCGCCGCAGCGCCGGCAGCGGCGCAGAGCAAACCCAGTCCGAAGATAGCGCCTCGGTGCGTGTTTATGCCTGCCGTGGCGGCGAACATGGCAGCTTCGGCTTCAAGACCGATGATCCTGAGACGTGGCATGCCCCAGCCTTGGGAGCCCGCTTGCGCCAGAGCGTGGAAGTAGGGTTGGATTGCGGTGGCGCTGCGGCGGAACGTAGCGGCGTCCATGTCCCAATGGCTGCCGGCGTCGAGATGACTGACAAGGCCGGGCTTGGGCCAGGTTTCCAATTCGTCGAGCAGGCAGCGGGTGGCAATGGCGGCGATGGCTTCCGCATCATGGACGCCCCCCGGTCTGACAGCGGTCAGGCAGTTTTGACGCATGCTCGCAGACGCATTGATCGTCATCGCAAACTCCCACCCTTGATGAAGTGGTTCGCGTCCAACAAGACGACTTCTCGGATGGTCTTGACCAGCACCTCGCGCGCGCCTGTGTGCAATTCGCGCCAATTCACGCCCGCGCCATCCTCGCGCACCAATTCGCCGTCGAGGTGCATAGGTGCCGCGGCTTCGACAATGGCGATGTGGGCAGTCAACTGCGCGAGATCGCTTTGTCCAGAAAAAGGCAGGAGCAGGTCGAGATCGGATCCCGCAGTCAGATAATCCAATTCAGTGAGCATTTGCCAAGACAGACTGCCGAAAATCCGAGCCACCATGCCTTGCCGGAAAGCCAGGCTCGCGACGTTCTTGAGTGTCTGCCGCCATGGTTCAGGTGCGGCGCCAATGGCGGCGCCCAGCTCAAGCGGGGGTGCCGTTGAAACGATATCCTCGGGTTGCATGAGAACGGATACCCGCCGTTTGCCGGCAAATGGCGGCAAGGGCAAACCCAGCGCCACTCCCTCCTCTTCGCCGGGCATCGCGCGACGCGCGACAAGCGGCCAGCCGCGATCCACCCATCCTGGCAGCAGCGGTTCTTGCGCCAGATCGTCACGCCTATGCATCAGGGAGCGCCACGCCACCGGTGACACGAATACAAGATCGTGGCGGCGCACCTTCAGATCAATGTGACCGGAGTGCGAGGTCATGCACGCGCTCCGCGATGTCGGCCGCCTTGGGGCGTCCGTTTCTCATTTTTCCGAGATGGTCACGTTGATCGCCGTTGTTGTTTTGCATGTGACCGAGCAAGGCCTGCAACTGGTCGGCCAGCGATGTCTTGTCGTCCCACGTCGCATGTACCGCGCCCGTCTGAGCCAGGTTTTCCAACCCTGGAGCGAAAACCGGCGTGGATTTGGCCTTTTCCTTGAGAACGTCGAGCGAGAGTTTGGTCACCTTCGACATGGAGGGCAAATCCATCACCTCGGGCTCCGCGCCGGGCAGCGCCACGAGGGTCCGGGTTGCCAGTGCGCTCGCGATGAATGCGCCGGCTGCGGTGTGACCGTAAAGCAGGCCGATGGTGTGGCGGCCCCGCATGTCAGCATAGATCAGACATTTCGCGAGGTGGGCCAAGAATTCGTTCAACCCCAGAAGCTCGTCACGCTTGCTCATCCGTTGGCTGTCACTGTCCACCAGGACCAGAATGGGTCCTTCGCCGTCTTCCAGGATGGCATTGAGGACGTAGCGCGACAGCTGGATCGCCTCGTCCACGCCAATTGCCGTTCGATCGGTAATGCCGATCATTGCGACTTGGCCACCGCCCGCTAGCGACCCGGATCCCCACAGCAAACCGCCATCATGCGTGACGGAACAGCCCTGCGGAAACAGCGAGGCGAGAATCTCATTGATCGTCATGTTGCTGCTCCCGATCGCTGTTCATCAGGGCGATAAAGTCCTGGGCATCCATTGCAGGGACAGCTTCAGCCTGGGAAATCCCCATCGCCCTCCAGATATCCATGGCATCGCTGCAAGCGCCGAAGCGTTCCAGGCGCTCCTCCAGGCCAGCCTGCTCGGCCTCCAGCCTGCTCACATCGAAACCCGGCGCTGACGTGATCAGATGGAGTGCGACATTGCGGAAGCTCGCTATCGTGTCATCGACAAAGGCACTGGCACTGCCAAGCAACCGCCGGTGCTTGCCGCCCATCGTGCGCCACACCAGCGCACGATCCCTGGAGTCGAACTCCTCCACCCCACGGTTGGTCTCGATCACCTCGGGTCCAGAGACGCTGATGCGGCCTTGCTCTGATATGGCTAGCGCCGAACAACAGCCGGCAATCAATCCACCACCACCATAGCAACCTGCCCGCCCACCAATCAGACCAACAACCTTCACACCCGCGGCCCGCGCCTCAATCAGCGCGCGCATGATTTCGGCAATGGCCAGTTCGCCGGCATTGGCCTCCTGCAGGCGCACACCGCCTGTGTCGAAGAGAATGAGAACAGGGATCGACTTCATGTCGCGCGCAGCGCGCAGAAGCCCGGTGAACTTGGCTCCGTGAACCTCGCCGAACGCTCCGCCCATGAATCGACCTTCCTGCGCGGCAAGGAACACGGATGCACCTGCAATCTTGCCCCGCCCCACGATGATGCCGTCATCGAACTGCTCGGGAAGATCGAATACCCGCAGGTGCGGGCTGGTCTCGCGCTGTTCAGGTCCGATGAACTCCTCAAAGCTGCCGGCATCGACCAGCAATCGAATCCGCTCTCGCGCGGAAGCTTCATACCAGCTCGTCGTCTCACGGATTGCGACTTGGGATACCTGCCGTAGCGGTAGATTTGGAGTGTTCATCGATCATCTTCCTCGATCAGCCGGACGGCTTGGGCAAGTCGCAGGGCGACGGTATCGGGGCGCGCACCCCCATCGTTGATGGAGAGCTTCAGGCCACCAGGGGAGCGTCGTTCGACAAAATCGGCAACAACCGCCATCCACACCGCTCCGAATCCTTCGGCCGCGGTGTTGACCTCCACCTGGCATTCCGTATCGGGCAACACCCGCTCAACCAGGACCTCCAGATTGCCGGAGGCAACCACGCCAAGCAGGGCAACCGACTTCGAACCGCCAGCCCGCTGCTGCGTCGTAAGACGATAGCTCAAGGTTTCCATCGCGGCTTCCTTTCACCAGTTGCGGAATTGGGAGGGTGGCGCGTAGAGGCCACCGGACCATCGAACCAGATCCTTGATCGACCGCGCTGCCAGCAGGTTCCTGTCCGCATCCAGCGGATCGATGTCGAGATCTTCCGGTCGACGGATAACGCCTCGCTCTCGCAGGCGCTGGACCATCTTCGCATCCCGGCCGCGGCCCACCTCGGTATAGCCCGCTACCCCACGGATCGCCTGCTCACGCTCGTCCTTGTCGCGGCACAGCAGAAGATTGGCGATTCCCTCCTCGGTGACGATGTGGCTCACGTCGTCGCCGTAGACCATCACCGGGGCGAGTTCGAGATCCAGTTTCTCGGCCAGTGTCAGCGCCTCCAGCCGTTCGACGAAGAGCGGTACGTTCTTGTCACCGAAGGTCTCGCCGATCTGAACAACGAGCTTGCGACCGCGTCGCAAATGCGCCGGCGTGTTGGGATCCGCCTCGGCGCCGGCCTTTAGCCAGGGCTCGCTCGGATGTCGGCGCCCGCGCGGATCAGATCCCATGTTTGGCGCGCCCCCGAAACCGGCAATGCGGCTTGCCGTCACCGTGGAGCTGTGTCCTTCAAGGTCGATCTGCAGGGTCGAGCCAATGAACATGTCGCACGCATAAAGCCCCGCCGTCTGGCAGTAGGCGCGGTTCGAGCGAAGCGAGCCGTCGGAGCCGGTAAAGAAAATGTCGGAGCGCGCGCTGATGTACTCCTCCATTCCCACCTCCGACCCGAAACAGTGCACCTGTTCGACCCAGCCGGTTTCGATCGCCGGGATCAGGGTCGGATGAGGGTTGAGCGCCCAATGGGTGCAAATTTTGCTCTTGAGGCCGAGCTTCTCGCCGTAAGTGGGTAGCAGGAGCTCGATTGCGGCGGTGTTGAAACCGATACCGTGATTGAGCCGGCGGACGCCATAAGGGGCATAGAGGCCCTTGATCGCGAGCATCGCCGTGAGGATCTGAGTCTCGGTGATGGCCGCCGGATCGCGGGTGAAAAGTGGTTCGACGTAGAAAGGCTTGCCCACCGGAACGACGAAATGGACCTGGTCGCCTGGAATATCGACACGCGGCACCTTGTCGACAATCTCCTTCACCTGCGCGACGACCAGGCCTCCCTTGAAACTTGTCGCCTCCACGACCGTCGGCGTGTCTTCGGTGTTGGGGCCGGTATAAAGATTGCCCTGGGCATCTGCGCTCACGGCTGCGATCAGCGCGACGTTGGGGGTGAGGTCGATGAAATAGCGGGCAAAGAGCTCCAGATAGGTGTGGACCGCCCCAAGCTCGATCTTTCCGCCAAAAAGCATTCGCGCGATCCGCGCCGACTGGGGCCCCGAGTAAGCGTAGTCCAATCGCTTCGCCACGCCGCGCTCGAACACATCCAGGTGCTCGGGAAGGACCACGCCCGATTGCACCATGTGGAGATCGTAGATCTTCGTGGGATCAGCATGAGCAAGAGCTCCAGCGAGAATGTCGGCCTGCTTCTGATTGTCACCCTCCAGACAGACCCGGTCGCCCGGACGAAGGATTGCTTCCAGGAAATCGGACAGATCCGTGGCCGCAACTGCCTTGCCGCGCGCGTGGCGTGATCCGGCCTCAATGCGGGCTTGCCGGGCTTCTTTCTGCCCTTCCCAGTTTTTCATCTTGATCTCTCCGCGGGATGACAGGTCTCGATTGTATGCGGTATTGACGTAATATCGCAAGTGTGTATACATGGCAAGCAATTCTATGGGCTATAGAAATACAAACTGGGAGGATTTTTGGTATGATGTATTTTTGTTTGCGCAGGAAAACGTGTCTCTGCCATTGCCGATATGGGAGGCAGAAATGACGATTTCCGGCGTTGCGCTTCTTGCGATCTGCACCTTGCTCGGCGGGTATCTGGGCGACCTCCTCGGAGCCGTGCTCGATGTCAAAGCCAATGTTGGCGGCGTTGGCATTGCCATGCTCTTATTGATTGCCGCGCGTCTTTGGCTGGTTCGCCATGGGTACTTCAGCCATGGGCTTAGGCTCGGCGTCGAGTTTTGGGGTTCGATTTACATTCCGATCGTCGTCGCAATGGCCGCCCAGCAGAATGTTGTCGCCGCGGTTAAAGGCGGGCCCCTCGTGCTGCTCGCCGGTGGCGGAGCTGTCGCGATCTGCTTTGCTGCAGTTGCACTCATCAGCCGGCTTGGTGGAACGGCCGAAACGATGGACGAAATCGAAGCGCGCGAAGCGATCGCGCAGGAAGCCGCGCGCGTTGCCGCCGGCGATGTCCGTTAGGTTGGGAGGTCACCATGGACAAGCTCTCGCATATCTTCATCGCCAACGGCCTGCTCGTCGCCTTTGCTGCGGTGGGCCTCATCATGTGGGCCTCGCACGCGGCCTCAAAGCACCTCACATTTGGGCGCATCCACGGCTCGGCAATTGCGATCGTCATCGGCCTTCTGCTAGCCTTTGCTGGCGGGCTCGTCACCGGCGGCGAAAAGGGGCTGGCCGACCTGCCAATGCTGGCGGGCATCGGATTGATGGGAGGCGCAATGCTGCGTGATTTCGCAATTGTTGCGACCGCCTTCGAAGTTGACGTGGTCCAGGCGCGCAAGGCGGGCCTGATCGGTGCCATAGCACTGGGATTGGGGACAATCCTGCCGTTCGCCCTCGGCGTGGTCCTGGCCGCCGCGTTTGGTTACAAGGACGCCGTCTCGCTGACAACGATCGGGGCAGGGGCGGTCACCTATATCGTGGGCCCGGTCACGGGCGCAGCACTCGGCGCCAACTCGACGGTCATAGCCCTTTCGATCGCGACCGGTGTGTTAAAGGCAGTCTTGGTGATGATCGGCACGCCCTTGGTCGCCAGGATGATCGGCCTTGACAATCCCCGCTCTGCGATGGTGTTTGGCGGGCTGATGGGCACCGTCAGCGGCGTTTCAGGTGGGCTTGCCGCAACCGACCGTCGTTTGGTGCCATACGGGGCACTGACGGCCACCTTCCATACGGGCTTGGGTTGTTTGGTCGCCCCTTCCATCCTCTATCTGATCGTCCGAGCAATTGCGGGAGGCTGAGGCATATCAATGTTGCTGGCAACTGAAGAAAAAGGGAGTGAAGAACGGTCGCTGCTGTCCGACCGTATCCGCAATGCGCTAACCGACGAAATAGCAGCCGGTGTGCTGGCAGCCGGTACAGCGCTCGACGAACAGCAACTTGCTGAACGTTTCGGAGCCTCGCGGACCCCGGTGCGCGAGGCTCTGCGTCAACTCGCCGTGAGTGGGCTCGTCGAGATGCGCCCGCGCCGCGGAGCCGTCGTCACACGAGTGACGGCTGAGCGTATCATGGATATGTTCGAAACATCGGCCGAGATCGAGGCGATGTGCGTGCGTCTCGCGACCTATCGCATGACGCCGCTGGAGCGCAGTCATCTTCTCAGACTGCATGATGCTTCAAAAGCCATGGTCGAGGTCGGAGACTATGACGCCTATGACGCGTTCAATCTTGAGTTCCACGAAAGCATCTACCGCGCCACACATAACGGCTTCCTGGTCGAACAAGCGATCGCTGTCCGCACCAGGTTGACCGCTTTCCGGAGGACGCAGCTCCGGCAAGACGATCGTATCGTCCGTTCCCGCCACGAGCATGACGGCATAATAGAGGCCATATCGCGTGGTGATGGCGAGGAGGCTGCACGTCGCATGCGCGCGCATATGCTGAACGCAGCCAGCGCGCTTGACCGATACATCGCGGCACATACCACGAAGAGTTGACCGACCTACGCGAGAAAGAGGTTCGAACTCAGATACCACCGTGGCAGGACGGGGCCGCTCCCCACGTGGACCCGGAACGGAGGTACACCTGCCCCCGCGAGCCTGGGCGCTTTTGGAGGCGCCGGAAGGGTCAAGGCTTATCACTTAGGAGCGAGAAGCATCACAGCGAGGGCTTCGTGTGCATACGGAATTCACTGCATCTTAGAAAGGCGTATGGGGTTCGTCTGCCATGCGATCGCGCTCGACCAGAATAACAAGGCTACATCGGCCTTCAACACGGCGCGCGAGTTGAACTCGGCATCGATGAAGCCGAATGGCACCATAGCGGCGGTGGGAAAGAGCCCCGCCAACGCACGTCCAAGCTGGCCGTGAAAAGGTCCGCTACAAGATTTCGACCGATTGGTATGACCCTGCGGTCAAGCGCTACATCCGGCCGCGGGAGGAGCCCGGTTGCCGGTGTGTCGGCAAGCGTCATTAAGGCTTCTCTTGAGCCCCCGCCTGATCGGCATGGCAGGGACCCAATTGGGAAGTATTCAGGCGGTTCCCCGGATCTTATCCCTTAGAGCGGCCGCGACGAAAGCCGATCGAGTAACACCCAGCCGATGGGCCGTCTCGTCAGTGTCGGCAAGTAAACCGGCATCCAACGAGATATTAGCCCGAGCCGGGCGGCCCGCGTCACGGATTAAGGGTACTGACATCAAGACGGCGCCAGATGCAAAAGCGGCCCGAACGTCGGCGTCAGCGACAAGCTCCTCAACCGTGCGAGGGGCGGGAATAGGGCGGCCATCCGCGAGTTCTTCGGCCACCCATTCGGACAATGCGGCCATAGCATCATTAATTGCCTCGTCCCGGCTTTCCGACTGCGCGACGCAGCCAGGAGCATCGGGAAACGAGACGCCAACAAATCCGTCGGCAGTGTCCACGAGTGCGACATAGCGAGACATAGTTACGATAGTTCCTTACTTGGGTTTCGATTTTGGTTCGGTTTAGTTTTATAGTTAGGGTTCCGGAGCGTGGCGGGGGCCCGGGATTACTCCCAGCCCGCCGCCTTGGCGATAGACCGAGCCACCAGCGGCGTCAGGGTCTTGTGACGGGGAACCATGATCGTCGGCATCCCCTCTTTCTTGTATTTGTCGTGTTTCGTGCCACCGACGTTCTTCCAGCCGTCCTTTTTGAGGCGGCCTTTGATCTTGGTGGCGTTGGTCTCAAGCATTTCTTAGGCTCCGGTCGATGTGCAAATATTTGCACATGAACGGTCGAAAAGTCAAGGCTAATTGTGCAAACAAATGCACGAGATGCAGGCCCCCTTCATAGGGAAATCTGATGCTTGCCACTTCTGAGACCCAACGGCGCGCGATGTATGCCGCGGCCGAGGACCGGAGCACGCTCGGCATTCCGCGAACTCCGCCCCGACGCCAGGATCATCAACGAGATGAACGTCGAGGGGCGGCGCAGCTCGTGCGGACGTTGTGGCGGTTCTACCGGAACGCCTCTCGATTTGCGAGATCAAATCCGAGCGCGATCCGACAACGTCGATGAAATGCGACGGAAAATCGTCGCCTTCGGCGTCAAGGTACTCGATGTTCCAGATCCTCACCTCTACTTCCAAGCGCCGGGCGGACAGGTCTTCCGGGTCGTTGGGATCAATGAGGATCTGTCGAAATGTGAGCGGGACAATTGAGGCGGATCTCTCCGCCGGAGCTTGGGCCCCCAACCCCGCGCCGACCGATCTGCCACTACCCTAATAGTGGCAGCTGGTCAGCAAAAGATGTCCGCCACGGCGCCCTCCAAGCGTCTAGAAACGCACAGTCAACCACGAGGAGCAGCCTCCATGACCGAATTTCTCTTCCTCTTTCGGGGCAGTCAGATGGCGTCTCGCTCGCCTAATCAAATGCAACGGACATTGAGAAGTGGCGCCATATCACCGGAATGGGCTTCGCTCTACGAGAGAATTGTAAAGAGCGAACAGGACTTGGACTTAGCCCAATCGAGGAAGTCAGTTTACACAAATCTGGCTCACTCGGTCGTTGGCACTTCGCGACTTACCCGTCCGGAGTTGGCTTTCACTGAAAACTGATGGCGTGGAAGCCCTCTGCGTAGGTACGGGTTTCTCCTCACATGAATTGCCCATAGAATCGGCCACGTCTGTGAGGGGTTCTGCGCGCAGATTCATGCCGGGGTGGGGGATCGATTGCTCGAGGAGCCGCCTTTCAATGCTTGGCCACATTGGGTCTCGGTGCCCCGGCACATGAATTCGCGGCATAGTAGCTTGCGACCCGGCCGGCTCGGGACTTCAACCCCGTTCGGATTTGCGGGCTGCGGCCGCCAACATCGCCTGACCGACGCCCACGTCGCCCTGCGCGACAAGCACTTCGCCAGCATTGCGAATATCGCGCGGCTCCTTCGTCTGGCTCAACTTGGCTTTGCCGACCAGACGCGTAATCTCGATCTCCAGCCCGACGATCTCCTTGACCAGGGTGTCAATAAAGTCTCTCGGCGCATCCCCGATCTTCCATGGGACGGGCTGGGTTGATTCATGCCGATGGGTCAGTTTCGCCACGTTCCGACGCACAAAGCGCTCATCGTCGTGAACGGTGATGCGTCCGTGTGCATGTGCAACGAGGTAGTTCCAGGTCGGCACCTGTTTGTGGAACTCGTGCTTGCTCGGATACCACTGCGGAGAAATGTAGGCGTCGGCGGCCCGGAACACGACGAGGACCTCATCGCCGGTCGACACGTCCTGCCAGACCGGATTGCTGCGCGCGACGTGACATCGAAGCACGCCGAATTTTCCTGCCAAACTGTCGAGTTCGAAGGGGATGTGATTGGCGTCGAGTCCACCTGAGCCGTGGGTGATCAAAACGCCAAGGACGTTGTTCTGGATCAGATCAAAAAGAACCTCACGGCTGGGCTCTTCGTTATGCGGTGGGACATACATGAGTTTGTTCCGTTCAATGATTTGGAAGTTGGCTGTTCACGAACCGGCTTCTGATCGCAGACGTGCCAGTGCCTCGGCTACCTGGTGCTTCGCCGCGGTGGGAAGCGGCATGATCGGAAGCGGGGGTACGGCCCGGCAGACGTCGAGGACTTCAGCAAGTGCATAGACGACGCGAAGGCTCGAATACGTCTTGAAGAGTTCCCATAGCGGGACCAGCATGGCGTCGATGCGGCGCGCTTGCGCATGGTCGCCTTGCTGAGCAGCCCTGACGATCTTCAGGCAAGGCTCGGGCAAGATGCCACCCAACACGCTGTACCATGTATCGGCGCCGGCAATCATGGCCGGGGTGGCGTTCCAGTCGCCGCTGTAACCGATCGAGAATTCTTTCGGCACGATTTGCCTCTGATCCGCCAGCTGGCCTTGGATCGCATCGCCCCGGTCGGTCGGGTTCTTGATGGCGACGATGCCAGGCACCTGCGCAAGGCGTGTGACAAGCGCGGGCGTAAAGCGAAAATGCGTGGTTCCAGGATTGTCGTAGATGACGATCGGCAGTCCGCTTCTGCGCGCAACCGAGGAGAAATGCTCGAACACCTCGTCATCGGTGAGCGGGGCATAAGAGACGGCTGCAAGCAAGCCTGCGGCCGCGCCGATGGCCTTTGCGTCTCTTGCGTGTTTTATCGCCTCGTCGGTGCGCAACGCGCCGACGCCCACGATGACCGGGATACCTCCGCCTGTCTCGTCCAGCGCCTCGGAAAGGGCCCGGCGTCGTTGCTGTCGCGACAGATACATATAAGTGCCGGTGCTGCCAAGAAGTCCGATGGAATCCACCTTTGCTGTGCAAAGCCGTGCAATCAGCTGGCGCAGCGCCAAGGTATCGACCCGGCCGTCATTGTCGGTAGGCGTGATTGGGAAGGCGCAAAGGCCGCTCAGGAAGGCCATGTTCAAGCTCCCGTCGTCTGATTGGTTGCGGCGCTCGGCATCAGACCGCGTCCAGTCCCTGCCGAAGATCCGCAATCAGGTCGGCGGCGTCTTCGAGCCCCACCGACAGGCGCATCAGGTCTTCGCCGACACCATCGGCCAGATGCGCATCCTTGCGGATTGCCTTGCGCGCGCGGGTCAGGCTCGCAGGGTGATAGATGAGGCTGTCGGCGTCGCCGAGGCTGACCGCACGAGTGATCAGCTTGAGCTGATTCATCATCTGGCGAGCGCCATCGAAGCCAGTGTGGAGGCCGAAGGCCAACATGCCCGAGCCCTGCGACATCTGTCGGCGCGCGATCTCCCGATCGGGATGAGAGTCGAGAAAGGGATAACTCACCCAGGACACGGCCGGGTGCGCCTCGAGCGCCTGCGCGACCGCAAGGGCGGAGGCGCTGTGACGGTCCATACGCAAGGTGAGCGTTTTCAACCCGCGCAAGATCAGGAACGCTGACATCGGCGATAGCGCTGCGCCGGTAATATAGCGCAGGCCCGTTTCGTGCAGGGTGTGAAGTGTTTTCGCGTCGCCGAGGATTGCCCCGCCCAGAGCATCGCCGTGGCCGTTGATGTATTTGGTCAGCGAGTGGATCACGATGTCGGCCCCGTGTTGCAGAGGACGCTGTAGCGCGGGCGAGGCAAAGGTGCTGTCGACCGCGACCTTCACGCCGCGCGCATGGGCGTGTTGGGCAATGGCGGCAATGTCGAGGATGCGGCTCAGCGGGTTGACCGGCGTCTCGAAGAAGATAAGCCTGGTCCTGTCAGTGATGGCGCCTTTGAGATTGCTTGGTACGGATAGATCGACCGCAACGACCTTGATGCCAAACCGCGGCACCGCCTGTTCGACCATGGCGAGCGTGTTGGCATAAAGCGTCTTGTGGACGATGAGTTCGTCGCCTTGCGACAGCAGCGACAGGATCAGCGTGCCGAAAGCCGCCATCCCCGAAGCAACGACCAGCCCGGCTTCGGCTCCTTCGAGATTGGCGAGCCGTTTTTCAAGAATGTCGGTCGTCGGGTTGTATTCGCGTGCGTAAAGCCTTCCGCCAAGCGCTGCCGCGGCCTCGTTTGCGGCCACACTTTCGAACCCGTAGGTCGAGGTCAGAAACACCGGCGGCTGAACGGCATTGGAAAAGCCGGCCGGATCATAGCCATGATGGATGGCCCGGGTGGCGAATGCGAGATTGGCGTCGTGAGGGGACGGCGTCGGTGCCCCGGTTTCGGATTGGTCTGTGGTGCGGGGCATCGATCTTTTGAAATCCTTTTGGTTTTTTAGAACATTGCCGGCAAACTGGTCTGGATGTAACGTCCAGTTGGCGATGAAACAAATGGTCCAGTCTTCTCGTGCCGTGTCGGCAGGTCACTCGCAGGGTCTCGGCGCGCGCCAGATCTACGAAGCGCTTCGCGAGCAGATCCTGAGCGGTGTCTATGAAACCGGCAGTCAGCTGCCGTCGTCTCGCGGCCTCGCAAATGACCTCGGCGTTTCGCGAACGACCGTCACCGTCGCCTACGAGCAGCTGGTTGCGGAAGGCTTCATTGAGGTCAACCAAGGCGCACGGCCTCGCGTTGCTGCTTCCCTGGTTCGTCGCGAAGCCAGCAGCGCGTTCCCAAAACGGACTGGCCCGGTACATCTTTCCAGCTATGGCGAGCGACTGCGTGGCAGCCCGCCATGGCCCGATTATCTGCCAAACCGGTTGAAGGTCGATTTCCGTTATGGCGACCTTGCGCCATCTGATTTCCCGGCGCTGACCTGGAAGCGCGCAATGAACGCGGCAATGTCACAACGGCCAGGAAGGCTGGCCTATGACGATCCACGCGGGTCGCCTCGCTTGCGCCAGGCTCTGCAGGGATATTTGTGGCGCGCTCGAACGCTAAGCTGCGAGATCGAGCAGATTCTCGTCGTAAGCGGGTCGCAGCAGGGCCTGGACATGTGCGCGCGCTTGCTGCTGGATCCTTCAGACAGCTTCGTCATCGAGGACCCATGCTATAGAATGGCGCGCCAGGTGTTTGCCAGTACAGGGGCGACGCCTGTGTCCGTCTCCGTTGATAGCGACGGCATGAAGACGGAGCTGCTTGAGGGGATCACGGCGCGGCTGGCCTATGTGACGCCGTCGCATCAGTTCCCGCTCGGCGGCGTCCTGCCGATCTCGCGGCGGTATCAGCTTCTCGAATGGTCCCAAAGAAACGACGCCTACGTGATCGAAGACGACTATGATGGCGAGTACCGCTATGACATTCGTCCGGTGCCTCCGCTGCACAAACTGGAAGACCGCAGTTCCGTCATCTATCTCGGCACTATCTCCAAGACGCTGTCGCCTATGCTGCGCATTGGCTACCTCGTGGTTCCGCTGGAATTGCAAGGCGTCTTTGCGACGACCAAGCAGCTTCTGGACAGACATTCGCCGGTTGCGGAGCAGGAGGCCTTGGCCTCGCTAATCGAGAGCGGCGGATATGAAAGCCATGTGCGGCGCGTCCGCCGTCTCAACGGCGAGCGACGAGGAGCCTTGCTCGCCGCCCTTCGGCGCGCCTTCGCAGATCGAATCGTCATCGAGGGCGCCGACGCCGGGCTGCATGTCGTCGTCTGGTTCAAGGATCTCTCTTGGCCATTGGAAGACGTCTTGATCGACGAGGCGCGGCGGGCCGGCGTGGGCGTCCATCCGATATCGCCGCTCTATGCTCACGAAACCGACGAACGCCGTTCCGGCAGCATCGGATTGGTGATGGGCTATTCCGCCTTGACCATGCGGCAGATCGAGAACGGCGTTCGGCTCCTGGCCGGCGTTGTGCAACGGCTGAGTAAGGGCTTGCCCTGTCAGTTCAGCAACAAGCTCCGCAAGGACAGCGACATCGCCTGACGGCGCCGCCCCCGAGCTCAACACGATATGGTCGACTGGATTAGCAAGACTCGCGAAAACTGGCTCTGTCTGTCGGGCCAGTGTCCGGGCACATCGTGATGCCGGCAACGCTGCGTCTTGGAGCGTGGAAGCAAACATGGCAAACGGACATCTCGATCAGATCCTCGGATCCGGCCGGAAGCTGGGCGCCGCGACTGCGGTCTTGGAGGGCGAAGCTTGACGTGGAATGGAACACTGCTTCACATCCACGTCGCGCCGGCAGCCTCTTACGAGATGGAGGCGCTGACCCAGGCACAGCTTGTTCCTGGTCGCGGTATCGTTGGAGATCGATATTTTCTGGGAACGGGGACTTACTCTCCGAAGCCGGACGTTCGCGAGGTGACGCTGATCGAGGTCGAAGTCCTGGAAGCGATGGCTCGCGGCGAGCCAAAGATCCCGGGCTTCAAAGCCAGGCTCGAGGCGGAAGACCATCGGCGCAACTTGACCACCCGGGGCGTTCCGCTCGGCCACCTCGTCGGGAAGCGCTTCCGCGTTGGCGAGACCGTGCTGCGAGGCGCACGGATGAACTTTCCCTGCAAGTACATCGAAGAGCTGCTTGGCATTCCCGGCCTCTACGAAGGTCTGCTGAACCGTTCCGGTCTGAATTGCGCAATCGAGATCGGCGGCGTGATCCGCCCGGGCGATCCGATCTTTCCGATGGATGAATGACCTGCATGGCTGCGCCCCGCATCATCATGAAGTTGACGGTAACCGCCATCCGCAAGGAGCCCGGCGACGTCCTTGTCATCGATTTGAAGCACCCGCGCAAACCTTTGCTGCCGCCGTTCGAACCTGGCTCCCATGTGGATGTGCACCTGCCCGACGGCAAGGTGCGCCAGTATTCGCTCTGCGGAGACCCGAGCGATTTGAGCCGCTACACGATTGCGGTGAAATGCGAGCAGACAGGCCGCGGCGGATCAAGCTGGATTCACCAGGCTGTTTCCCCGGGATTCACATTGCCGGTCTCCGCTCCGCGCAATCATTTCCCCCTCGGCGAAAGCCGCGGGCCGATCCTGCTTCTGGCGGGAGGTATCGGGATCACTCCGATCCTGGCAATGGCGTGGGCGCTGGAGCGGCGGGGCAGACGCTACGAACTCCACTACTTCACGCGCAGCAGCGCACTCACGCCGCTCTCGTCGGTTATCGAGAGCGTCCTCGATCCAGCCAATGTGCGGCTGCATTTCGACGATGAGCCCGAAACCCGGCAGGATCTTCAAACCCTGCTGTCAACGCTTTCGTCGGACAAACAGCTCTACTATTGCGGGCCACCTGGTTTCATGGCTGCCGTCGACCGGGCAAGCGCCCACTGGCCGGCAGGCACGGTGCATTTTGAGGCTTTTCAGCCGCCTGAGTACGACAATGCCCCACCTGAACCTTTCACGATCATGCTGCGAGATGGGACATCGGTCCCCGTCGCAGCCGATACGACCGCGCTCGCGGCACTTCGAGGGGCGGGCGTGCTGCTCATGGCTTCGTGCGAGAACGGCGTTTGCGGAACCTGTGAATGCGGAATGCTGGAAGGCCAGCCGATCCACCGCGATGCTGTCCTGACCAGGCAGGCCCGGGACAATCGGTTTATCCCGTGCGTGTCTCGCGCGAGAGGTGTGCTCAAGCTCGATCTTTGAGCAAGTGGCGACGTCGATCAGCAGGCGAACGTTTTGGGATCTCCGTCCGACCTCTTCATAAAATACGGCCAGACGATCTCAAGCAGGCCGGCGCCGAACAGAATTATCCAGTGCATGGTATCCTCCTGGCGGACTGCTGAACCGCCGCGCGGGGCGCGTTGAAGAGAAGCGATGTGAATTGCCCGCGAGGGGCAATTCACATGAGACGATCCAGAGCCTCGATCACTCTCAGGATGCGCCGAACGTCTCATCAAGCGCGTGTCTGATGTCGGCGATCAGATCCTCGGTGTCCTCGAGGCCGATCGAAAGACGCAGATGCCCATACTTCTGGAAGCTCGCCGGGTAACGATCGGATCCGCCACGGCCGCTGCCGCCGACATGCACGATCAGGGTTTCGTCGTGACCAAGCGAAACGGCGGAAGTGATTACCTTCAGATTGGCAACGAACCGGTTCTGCGTGTCGGGATCGCCTTCGACCGCGAAAGCCATGACCGCGCCGTAGCCCTTGCCGGCGAACTGGCTTTTCGCCAGCGCGTGCTGGTCATGGTTCTCGAGCCCGGGATAGGTGACGTAGGCGACGCGCTTGTCTGTCGACAGATAGTGGGCGACGGCCTCGGCCGATGCGTACTGCTGCTTCAGGCGCAGGGGTAGCGTGACCGAGCCGCGCATGATCAGCCAGGCGTTGAATGGCGATATCGTCCCGCCAAGGTCGACAAGCGCGTCTGCCTTCATGTGATGGACGAGCTCCTTGGAGCCGATCACCACGCCGCCCATCGCGTCGCCATGGCCGTTGATGTACTTGGTCAGCGAATGGATAACGAGGTCTGCCCCCAAGGTTAGCGGCCGGAAGAAGGGGGGAGGGGTGAAGGTCGAGTCGACCGACAACAGCGTGCCAGCTTGTTTGGCGACCGACACCAGCGTTGCGATATCGGCAACCTTTGTAGTCGGGTTTGCAATCGTTTCGGTGTGGATCAGTTTGGTGTTCGGCCGCACGGCGGCTCTGACGGCATCCATGTCGCCCATGTCGACGAAGGTGGCTTCAATCTTGTAGCGCTGCGGCAGGAGTTCGGAAAAGAGCCGCCAAACCGCCTCGTAGGTGACGTCGCCGACGATCACATGATCTCCGCTTTTCAGGAAAGTGAAGAATACGGCATGTAGGGCGGCAACGCCGGTCGCGAAGACGGCGGCATCCTGACCGCCTTCCAGCGCGGCAAGCTTGCGCTGTAGGCACATCTGATTGTGGCCCGAATTGCGCGTGTAGGACGGTGTCTCGGTATCGGACCAGTCCATCGTGGAAGGGTCTTCAGGAAGGAGATAGGAATTGGCCATGACGATCGGCGTGCGGATCGCTCCGGACGTCTTGTCGATCTCGTTGCCCCCATGCACCGACAGCGTATTGAAGGAGAGCGTGGACAGTTCGTGTTTGTCTGGTCTCGACATTGTTGGCCTCTGCTTTTTGGGTTGATTGCTCAAGTGCGGCTAACGTCGAACCGGCACCGCGTTTTCCAGCTTCTGGAAGACCTGCGTGATGACAAAGGTCAGGCCGATGTAAAACACTGTTACCAGGAGGAGGGGCTCGTAGACCGGAAGCGTATCCTAGGTCCGCTCCTGCGCAGGCGGCGGAATCATTTCGCGGCTGGTCAGTGGAAGGAGCCGTTCGCACAAACCGCCGCTTGTGCGACATCGAGACATCGCAAGTCACGTCCACTTGCTTTCTTTCGGGATTGGTCGCCGGCCGGTTAGCTGACGCTGATTTTCTGTTTATAAACCTCACACCCTGGCGCCAGCTCGATTAGACCGCTCACGAGCATCTTGCCCGCCTCCTCAAGCGCTTGCTCCGGCATCGTTGCCAAGCTTTCCAAAATGAACCACATCCGGCCGCCCACGGTTTCCAAGCGGGTGCGCGTGCCCTGCCGCCAATTCCAGCGCCGACATGTAGCGCCCACGTCGTCGCGCCAGATGACTTCCCCCTTGGATGGGCTTTCGACGATCGCATCGCCATTCGCAAAAGTGTCGAAAGGCTCCGTTCCGTCGGCAACCGTCAGCCGCGGACCTCCAACATACGCATCGAAGTTTTCACCCCCTACCGGTACTGCGAAACGCAGGCTCACTGCGTTGTAAAGGTCGACGACAGGGTTGATCGATGGAATGCGACCATCCTTCTCCACGCGCTTCTTCAATGCCTGCGCGGAGCACGGCGTGCGGTTTGGTTTTGCTCCGAACCGGCTGTATACGTCACCCCAGCTGGCCAGATGCGCGGCTCCCCACTCCGGACCGCCGGAGGAGACGTAGTCGCACGCAGTCAGCAAGATGTTGGGATCGATCCGCTGCTTCTTTGTACCATTGGCATCAACGAAAATGCTGATCGCGCGGAAGTCGGGGGCGATGCCCGCAATTTCCTTGTCGATCACCGGAAAATCCAACACGGGCTCTAGCTCCTATTGACCAATTTAGTCTATGATAACGACTATGAAAAAGAAAGTCAATATATCGACCGAGGCGGTCGCTGATGTTGAGCGCGTCAGCGCCACGGTGTCTCAAAACCTCAAGACGTTCAGGCGGCAAAGCGGTCTGACACTCGATCAGCTGTCCCAAAAATCCGGTGTGAGCAAAGGCATGCTTGTCGAGATTGAAAAAGGGACCGCCAATCCCAGCATCGCGACGCTCTGCCGTGCAGCGACCGCGTTGGGTGTATCGGTGGCCGATTTCGTCGGCGTGGCGGTCAGCGTGCCGGTACGTATCGTTCCACCGCAGGACGCTTCCACCCTTTGGCGCGGTCCCAAGGGAGGCAGCGCTACGCTCCTGGTCGGAACGCAAGGACCCGACGAAATCGAACTTTGGCGCTGGACACTGTTTCCCGGCGAGACATTCGAATCCCCTGGGCATTCGCCGGGAACACTCGAACTGCTGAATGTGGAGGCTGGCGAACTGACGCTGAAATTGGGCGATAGCTTACATCTTGTTCCAGCCGGTTCGTCCGTGCTGGCTCGCACAGAAGACAAACACGCCTACGTGAACAGTGGCAAGCAGGAACTCCGGTTTGTCATGACCGTGGCGGAGTTGCAGCGACCACGGGTGAGAACGGCTCTCTAGCATTAACATCCTTGGCGCGGTGTCAGGTTCTGCGCAGGTAGAGGTCTTCGAACTCGTCGCGCAATGTGCCGAGCGACTGTTCCGTGCTCTCTCCATCCAGGATGGCAAAGCCAAAGTCGGCGCCCGTGGCAAAGCCGTAATAGGGACTGTTCTATATGACCGCCGGCAGATCGGGGGCGGTGGCCGATGTTTTGCCTGTCGGCAGCAGTTTAGGTCGAACTTGCCACCTGGCGTACCAGCCACGCCGTGAAATTTTGCCCAAGCGGATTTGTGCTCTTCGCTTCCGGCATGACGACATAGTAGCTGTTCTCGGTCTGCATCGGCAAATCGAGGACAATACGAAGTTCGCCTGATCTTAGCTCTTGCTCGATGAGGTATCGCGGAAGAAGTGCAAACCCCATGCCCGCAACCGCCGCCTCGATGATCATTGAAAATTGATCGAATCGGTGCCCCCGGTAGGCCATTTCGGCCGACACGCCTACCTGCTCGAACCACAGGGCCCAAAGTTTGGGACGCGTTGCGAGATGGAGCAACGGCTTAGTCAGCAGATCAGCGGCGGCGATCTCTTTGCAAGTTGTCAACAGCGCACCGCTTGCCACCGGCAGGATCGATTCGCTGCAAAGATAGGTACATACGCCGCGAGCCCAAACCGGCTGTCCGTAATGGATGGCGAGTTCGAAATTCTCTTCGTCGAAATCGAACGGCGCCGAGCGCGCGCCGACATTGAGGATCACGCCCGGGTGCTGGCGCAGGAAATCAGGCAAGCGCGGACTGAGCCAGCGGCTGCCGAATGTCGGCAAGGTGGCGATACTCAGGCTCGATCTAGCGTAGGCGGATGACATTGCGCGCAGCATCGTCTCTTCGGCTTGCTGTAGCAGCTTCCGGGCTTCCGGCAGGAAGCGCCGCCCATCCTCGGAAAGCACCACGCGCTGCCGGATACGCTCGAACAGCAGCGCGCCGAGATAGACTTCCAGATCCTTGACCTGACGGCTGACGGCGCTCTGGGTCAGGTTGAGTTCCCGGCCGGCGCGCGTGAAGCTCGCGTGTCTTGCCGCGCATTCGAAGGCCTGGATTGCAACCAGGTCTGGCATCAACTTTCTGCTCAATATCATGCGTATCTCGCATCAACCTAGTCGAAGTCGTCGCGATCCATGCCGGATGAAATCCGATATCACTCTTTTCCGGAATGATCTCATGTTTTCTCAAAAGCGAGACCGCACTGTGCCAAATGCTGCTTTCGTTGCATCCGATGACATTCGTTCTGCTTTTTCTGCGGCGATGTCAGCCATGTACCGGACCGAGGTTCCCGCCTACGGCACGCTGATGGAACTGGTCGCCGAGGTGAATGCCGAAGTGCTGGATGCCACGCCAGTGCTGCGCCAACGGCTCGATGCGACGGATTCGCTTGACCGCATCTCGCAAGAGCGGCACGGGGCGATCCGCCTGGGAACGCCGGCCGAACTCTCGATGATGCGGCGCGTGTTCGCGGTGATGGGCATGCATCCGGTGGGCTACTACGACCTCAGCACGGCCGGCGTGCCGGTCCATGCGACTGCGTTTCGTCCGGTTGGTGCCGAAGCGCTCAGCCGCAATCCTTTTCGCGTCTTCACCTCGTTGCTCAGAATCGACCTGATCGGCGACGAGGTTCTGCGGACGGAAGCGGAGGCCATTCTTGCCGCTCGACGGATTTTCACGGACAGCGCCATCCAACTCACCGAAAAGGCCGAGACGCAGGGCGGGCTGGGTCATGCCGATGCGGATCGGTTTGTCGCCGAAATCATCGAGACATTCCGCTGGCATGATCAGGCCTGTGTCAGCATGGAGATGTACCACAGGCTGCACCAGCAGCATCGGCTGGTCGCCGACGTGGTTTCCTTCAAAGGCCCGCATATCAACCACCTGACGCCGCGCACGCTCGACATCGACGCAGTGCAGACGGGCATGCCGTCGCGTGGCATCGAGCCCAAGGCGATCGTCGAGGGTCCGCCCACTCGCCAGTGCCCGATCCTCCTCAGGCAGACATCGTTCAAGGCGCTGGACGAACCGGTCTCGTTCAAGTCAGGCAGCGGCGGTTGGACGGCTGGCTCGCACACGGCGCGTTTCGGCGAGATCGAGCAGCGCGGCGTGGCGCTGACTCCCAAGGGCAGGGCGCTCTACGACAGCCTGTTGGATGCCACGCGCAAAATCCTCAGGCCGGCGGCCGACGGGTCAAATGCTGCTGATTACGTCGAGGCGTTGTCGCGGACATTCCAGTCGTTTCCCGACACATGGGACAGCATCCGCACTGCTGGCCTTGGCTATTTCACCTATTCGCTGACCGAGCGGGGGCGTCAGGTCGGCAGCGTCCATGTGGAAGGTGTCGATCGGCTGGTGGCGGATGGCTTCGTCCGTTTCGACCCGATCGTCTACGAGGATTTCCTGCCCGTCAGCGCGGCCGGTATCTTCCAGTCCAATCTGGGCGATGAAGCGGGCCAGGATTTCGTCGCCAGTCCCAACCAGAAGCACTTCGAAGCCGCTCTCGGCGCCGGCGTCCTCGATGAATTCGCGCACTATGCGGCGATCGAGCAGGCGTCGATCGACGACTGCCGACGCGCTCTGCGCTGCGTTCAGGCAGCGGAGTAGACAGTCGGCATGATCGGCGAGCGGCACAAGACAGCTTTGGTCGAAATCCTCGGCGAGGACGGGGTTGTCCAGGATTCCGCCAGCCTGGCCGCCTATGAGAATGGCGCGCGCTATGACCGGGGTAGCGCCGCATTGGTGCTGCGCCCTCGCGGCACGGCGGAGGTATCCGCTTGCGTCGCATACTGCGTTCGCGAGCATATCGCGCTCATCCCGCAGTCCGGCAACACCGGCCTGGTCTCCGGCTCGACGCCGGATACCAGTGGAACGCAGGTCGTGCTCAGTCTCGACCGGATGACACCGATTTTCGATCTCGATATCGACAACCGCTCGATCCACGTCGACGCTGGAACCAGACTGTCGGACATCAACGGACGGCTCGAGCCCGGCGGTCTCTTCTTCCCGATCGACCTCGGCGCCGATCCGCGGGTGGGCGGCATGCTGGCAACCAACACCGGCGGCTCGCGGTTTCTGAAATATGGCGACGTGCGCCGCAATACGCTGGGCTTGAAGGTCGTCCTGGCAGACGAGGCTGGCACCGTGATCGACCTGCTGTCGGGGCTGCGCAAGAACAATACAGGCGTCGACTGGAAGCAGCTTTTCATCGGGACGTCCGGCGCGTTCGGCATTGTCACCGAATGCGTGCTCCATTTGGAGCATCTGCCGAGGCAGGTTTCGACAGCCTATCTGGTGCCGCGAACCGGCACTGCCGTCATGCCCCTGCTGCGGGCGATGGAAGAGCGTCTCGGATCGTATCTGTCGGCTTTCGAAGGCATATCGGGGAATGCGATTACCGCAACGCTTGCCCATGTTCCGTCGCTGCGCAATCCATTCCAGAACGGCGACATTCCCAACTATGTCATTCTGGCTGAAGTTTCCCGCAGTTGGCTTCCGCGTGATGACGAGCAGCCGCTCGATGCCGTCCTGGAAACGGCGCTGGCAGAAGTCTGGGAAGCGGAGGGCGCGCCGCTCGCCAACGCCTTTGTCGGTCCAGCCCATGAGATGTGGGCGCTGCGTCACGCCCTGTCGGAAGGCGTCAAACATGCTGGCCGACTGGTCGCCTTCGATCTGTCGTTCCGCAGGGCCGACGTACTGGCGTTCTGCGACTGGATGAAGCTCGAACTGCCAAGCCATTTTCCCGATGTCGCAATCTTCGACTTCGGCCATATCGGCGACGGCGGCGTGCATTTCAATCTGGTCGTCGACGAGGCGCGGGCTGGTCCAGTCGATATCGCCTTCGAACGGCGATTGCGCGACTGGGTCTATTCGATCACGGTCGATCGTTTCGGCGGCAGCTTCAGCGCCGAGCACGGCGTCGGCCGCAAGAACCAAGGCTACTACGATCTCTATACTCAGAAAAAGCACAAGGACCTTGCCGCTGGCCTGAAGCAACTGACATCGCCAGGGCGCCTTGGTTCGGTGTGTTTCGGATAGGTCAAAACAGGAGTTTGCCGGATGAACATTGCAGTCAAATCCATCGATGTAGCCAAGGAAACGACCGAACTTCTGGCGAAACTGGGTGTCGCCAAGGAGGCGCTTGTCGGGGGCGACCTGATCGTGCGCAGCCCGGTGACGGGCGAGCAGATCGCGACGCTGAAGACGATCTCGCCGGCTGACGCGGCCAAGACCATCGATGCCGCGCACAAGGCCTTTCAGGCCTGGCGGATGGTGCCGGGTCCGAGGCGTGGCGAGTTGGTGCGGCTGCTCGGCGAGGAGCTGCGCGCGCACAAGGCCGAGCTTGGCCGGCTGGTCTCGATCGAGGTCGGCAAGATCCCGTCCGAAGGGCTTGGTGAAGTCCAGGAGATGATCGACATTTGCGATTTCGCCGTCGGCCTCTCCCGGCAATTGTACGGCCTGACCATCGCCACCGAGCGCCCCGGCCATCGGATGATGGAAACCTGGCATCCGCTCGGCGTCGTCGGCGTCATTTCCGCCTTCAATTTCCCGGTCGCGGTGTGGTCGTGGAATGCCGCATTGGCGCTGGTCTGTGGCGACGCGGTGGTGTGGAAGCCATCGGAGAAGACGCCGCTGACGGCGCTCGCCTGCGAAGCGATCTTTGCCCGCGCGGTAAAGCGTTTCGGTACGGACGCGCCGCAGGGCCTGGCGCCGGTGCTGATCGGTGACCGCGCCGTTGGCGAGATCCTGGTCGATCACCCCAAGGTGCCGCTGGTATCGGCCACCGGCTCGACCCGCATGGGCCGCGACGTTGGCCCGCGCCTGGCCAAGCGCTTTGCCCGCGCGGTGCTGGAGCTTGGCGGCAACAATGCCGGCATCGTGTGCCCGACAGCCGATCTCGACATGGCGCTGCGCGCCATCGCCTTCGGCGCCATGGGCACGGCGGGACAGCGCTGCACGACGCTGCGGCGCCTGTTCGTGCATGACAGCGTCTATGACGCCCTGGTTCCCCGTCTCAAGAAGGCTTACGAAAGCGTGTCGGTCGGCAATCCGCTGGAAACCTCCTCGCTGGTCGGGCCGCTGATCGACAAAGCGGCCTTCGATGCCATGCAGAAAGCGCTGAAGGAAGCCACCGCCCATGGCGGCAAGGTGACCGGCGGGGCGCGGGTCGAGAACGGCCACCCGGACGCGTATTATGTGCATCCGGCGCTGGTCGAAATGCAAAGCCAGGTTTCGCCGGTGACGGAAGAGACCTTCGCGCCGATCCTCTATGTGATGAAATATTCGGATTTCGACGCCGTGCTCGACGAGCACAATGCGGTGGGAGCCGGCCTGTCGTCATCGATCTTCACCCGCGACCTCCAGGAATCCGAGCGCTTCCTCGGTGTCGACGGGTCGGACTGCGGCATTGCCAATGTCAACATCGGCACTTCGGGCGCCGAGATCGGCGGTGCCTTCGGCGGCGAAAAAGAAACCGGCGGCGGCCGCGAGAGCGGCTCTGATGCGTGGAAGGCCTATATGCGGCGCGCCACCAACACGGTGAACTATTCCAAGGCGCTGCCGCTCGCCCAGGGCGTGTCCTTCGATATCGACTGAGGATCGGGCCATGACCGTCAACACAAGCATCGATGAGGCCGGCTTCGTGCCGGCGTCGCGCATATCGGCGATCGGGGTTTCGCAGATCCTGAAGATCGGCGCCCGCGCGCAAGCGATGAAGCGCGACGGGGCGCCGGTGATCATCCTGGGGGCGGGCGAGCCGGATTTCGACACGCCCGACACCGTGAAACGGGCAGCCTGGAAAGCCATTCAACGCGGCGACACCAAATACACCGCGCTGGACGGCACGCCGGAACTCAAGCAGGCGATCCGCGAAAAGTTCCGCCGGGAGAACGGCCTCGACTATGCCGCCGACGAGATCACCGTCGCGACCGGCGCCAAACAGGTCCTGTTCAATGCCATGATGGCGACGCTGAATGCTGGCGACGAGGTTATCATTCCAACGCCGGCATGGACGTCCTATTCGGATATCGTCACCATTGCCGAAGGCAAGCCGGTCTGTGTCCCGTGCAGCGCGCAAGCCGGTTTCAGGCTGACGGCGAACCAGCTCGAGGCAGCGATCACGCTGAGAACGAAATGGCTGATCCTCAACTCCCCCTCAAACCCGTCCGGTGCTGCCTATAGCGCGACCGATTATCAGCCGCTGATCGAAGTCCTCCTGAGGCATCCGCATGTCCGCTTGCTGGTCGACGACATGTACGAGCACATTGTCTATGATGATTTCCGTTTCGTCACGCCGGTTGCGTTGGAGCCACGCCTGAAGGGGCGGACGCTCACCGTCAACGGCGTTTCGAAGGCCTACGCCATGACTGGCTGGCGGATCGGCTACGCCGGCGGCTCACGCGAATTGATCAGGGCAATGGCGGTGGTGCAGAGCCAGTCGACGTCTTGCCCGTCATCGGTCAGCCAGGCCGCAGCGGTCGAGGCGCTGTCCGGTCCTCAGCACTTCCTTCAGGAACGGACGGAGAGCTTCCGGCGCCGTCGCGATCTCGTCGTTGCCGGGTTGAACGCCATCGATGGTGTCGACTGCCGCGTGCCGGAAGGGGCCTTCTACACCTTCGCGGATTGCGCTGGTCTGGTCGGCAAGACAACGCCCGCTGGCAAGCCGATCGAAACCGACACCGACTTCTGCGATTATCTGCTTGAGGAAGCCCACGTCGCGGTTGTCCCGGGCGCGGCTTTCGGCCTGTCGCCGTTCTTTCGTATTTCCTATGCGACCTCCGAAACAGAGTTGACAGAAGCGATCTTGCGCATCGCCGCGGCCTGTTCACGTCTTGGGAGCGACAGCGACCGATGCTGAATGATCCCCGCTCACACGGTCTATGGCAAGCGACCGCGCCCGAACCGCCGGCTACAGCGTCATTGGACGCAGTAGTGTCGGCCGATGTGGTTGTCGTCGGCGGCGGTTATACAGGCATGTCCTGCGCCCTTCATCTGGCCGAGGCTGGCCGGAGGGTGGTCTTGCTGGAGAGCCGTGAGATCGGCTTTGGCGGCGCGGGCCGCAATGTCGGGCTGATCAACGCCGGCTTGTGGCTGATGCCCGACGACATGATCGCCGCGCTCGGCCCTGTCCATGGGGAGCGCTTGCTGCGGTTGCTGGGCGACGGCCCGGCACTGGTGATGGATATCATCGACAGGCATCGCATCGACTGCGAACTGGAAAGAAACGGCACCCTTCACTGCGCCGTCGGCCCGGCAGGGCTGAAGGAGATCAAAGAGCGCGCGGCGCAATGGCAAAGGCGCGGCGCGCCGGTGCGTGTCCTCGATGCCGAGCAAACGAAAGCAAGGCTGGGTACGCCGGCCTATTGCGGCGCCTTGCTCGACGAGCGCGCCGGCACGCTGCAGCCGCTTGCCTATGCTCGTGGTCTCGCGCAGGCTTGCCTGGCTGCCGGGGTGACTATTTATACGTCCAGCCCGGTTGTTGCGGCCGATAAGAAGGGCGATCGCTGGGTGGTCAGCACAACGGGCGGCACGGTCGACGCCGAGTGGGTCGTGGTTGCCACCGATGCGTACAGCACGGGACCGTGGCAGAGCGTCCGGTCCGAACAGGTGCATCTGCCATACTTCAATCTGGCAACGCAGCCGCTCGGCGTCGATCTGTTGCAAACCATCTTGCCCGGGCGCGAGGGCGCTTGGGACACCAGGACAATCCTGTCTTCCTTCAGACTGGACAGGTCGGGACGGCTGGTCTTCGGCAGTGTCGGTGCGTTGCGCAACACCGGCACGGCGATCCACAAAGCCTGGGCCCGGCGGGCACTGGCGAAGCTCTATCCGCAGCTGGGCGCAGTCGAGTTCGAGCATGAGTGGTATGGGCAGATCGGCATGACTGCGGATGCGTTGCCGCGGTTCCACAAGTTCGGCAGGAATGTCGTCGGCTTCTCCGGCTACAACGGCCGCGGCATCTCGCCCGGCACGGTATTCGGCCGCGAATTGGCGTACCTCATCCTCGGCGAAAGGGCCGAAGCCGATATGCTGCTGCCGCTCACCGAGCTTCAGGAAGCTTGGTTTCGTCGCTCCAGGGAAATCTACTACGAAATTGGTGCGCAGGTCGCCCATCTGGGCTCGGAACGATTCTGAACGGTCGTCGCCTCCGCCAGAAAAAAGCCTTTGTTGTTGAGGGCAGCGAGCGTGGCCTCAACTGTGTTCGAGCACCAAGCCCCTCGGCGAGATAGGCGCTCATCATTTCGGCACAGCCGCCGTCGCAGGTGAAACCGTGTCGCCTCTCTAACTGGGGCAACTGTCGCATTACTAAATGGTTGCCGGCCAGACGATGAGCTGCTCGTAGCAGATCAGCGACGCAACCTTGCGCTGGAGGTACTCGATCGCATCAGAGATCGAATCGACTGCGAACGCAAGGTGCCTCAGGCCGCGGGCCTCCGGTCTACTCGGGCGTGGTGGGGACGTAGGGAAACTCAAAAGCTCAAGGCGCGCGCCACCGCATTCGAGATCGCACTTCGAGGATTGACGTTCGGCACGCCAATGCTCGTCGACGACGCTGAACCCAAGGTGCTCAACATAGAATTGCTTCGACATTGGGGTCGGAACAAGAGCAGTGCGAAATCGTACGCGGCCTTTATCAACCAAAGGCAGCTACGGTTGATTTGATGATGATTCCGCCGTCCGGGCTTCGGCGCATCTGACGCCCCGTGGCGGCGCGAAAGACGCTCAGTAGTTGCAGCGCCGGCGGCACGCGCGACCAGATGGTTCTCAAGACTTCACGACCATGCCGGGTTTTCCGAACGGCGCTTCCAGACACCACGCGCTGCGACCATCGGAAACCGATCTCGTGGAAATACAGGTCGGCATGCTGCGGGCTGATATGATGAAAAACCCCGGCGATGGTACGGCGGACGCGGGAGTTGAAGCCCTCCACCGAATTGACGTGGACGGCGTCGCGAACATACTCACCACTGGAATGTTTCACGGTCTCGTGAACAGACTGCTCGGCAGTTTGGGTGTCCCTTTTGCGCAAGCCCGGGGATTCGTAACGCCCAATTTAAAGCGGGCGTTGACCTCCAAACAAAGCAACGGCGATGGACTGCGCAGGTCTCAACCCGTGTCCAACCCCCACAAAAGTTACCGGTCGCCTTACGGGCGCGATACAAAGGGCACAGGCTGGACTTGGCTGCCGGGGGGCAGGATTTGTCGACCGCTCGATCGAAAGCGCGAGATAAGAAGGACAACCACAAACCTGCAGAGCGGGAAGACGCTCGCCTACCTCCCGGTCAGTCACCGTTAGTCGATGGTTTAGACGAAGATAGTCCGTCCATGTCGGTGCGGAATGTCTCGGTCCAAAGAGTCAGCTTCTGAAGGTCGCGCTGGAGGGTCCAGTCCCGCCCACCGGCACGGCTCTGAACACGCCGCCTTTCGCGCATGTCTCAGAAATTCCGCGATATTCTCCCTTTCTAGTTGGCTTTGCCGATGGCCATGATCCCGTAACTGGTTGGCAGAGTGATATGCTGCGGAGGCAGCTAAACCGATTTGATTGTTTCTGACGATGAATGGCGGCGCGTCACACACTCGCAATTGCGAATTTAGCTCTTCGCACCTGCACAAAAATGTGCCAAACGCAGCCCCTATGGTTGGTAACGTTGGGGAAGGAGCCTCGTTGAGTGCGGTTGCTAACACCAGGGCGATCACACCGCCCGATATCCGTTCCCGGAAGGGTGGCACTCCGCTTGTCTGCCTGACAGCCTATACCACGCCGATTGCAAAGCTCGTTGATCGGCATTGTGACATTGTTCTCGTTGGCGACAGCGTCGGCATGGTGCTTCACGGCTTGCCGTCGACGCTGGGCGTGACGCTTGAGATGATGGTCATGCACGGTCAGGCCGTGCGCCGCGGCCTCGAGCAGGTGCTGATGATCGTCGACATGCCGTTCGGCTCCTACGAGGAAAGCCCCGAGCAGGCCTTCCGCAATGCTGCACGTGTCATGGCGGAAACCGGCTGCGCGGCGGTCAAGCTCGAAGGTGGCGAGGCAATGGCGGAGACGATCCGCTTCCTGGTTGCACGCGGCATCCCTGTCATGGGCCATGTCGGCTTGACGCCGCAGGCGGTCAATACCTTCGGCGGCTACCGCGTCCAGGGCAGGGGCGGTGATGCGGAGCGCGTGGGGGCCGACGCGCTTGCTGTGAGCGAAGCGGGGGCATTCGCGGTGGTGCTGGAGAAGGTCCCGGAGGCGCTCGCCCGCCGGATCACCGCAGAGGTAGCGATCCCGACGATCGGTATCGGCGCCTCGGCGGCCTGTGACGGGCAGATTCTCGTCGTCGACGACATGTTGGGCATCTTCGGCGACTTCCGGCCCAAATTCGTCAAGCGCTATGCCGAACTCGGTGAGATCGCCGAGGCGGCGATTGCCGCCTATGCGCAGGAAGTGCGCGACCGCCGCTTTCCAGCGGCCGAGCATCTGTTCGGCGATGCGCCAATGACGGTCAATGGTGGAGAAGGCGCATGAGCATTCCGATCGCACGAACCGTCGCCGAATTGCGCATGGCTGTGGCCGGATGGCGTCAGAATGGCCTGAAGGTCGCTGTCGTGCCGACTATGGGTGGTTTGCATGAAGGCCATCTGAGCCTGGTGCGTGCCGCGCTTGCCAAGGCCGATCGGGTTATCGTGACGCTGTTCGTCAACCCGAAACAGTTCAACAGCGTGGCCGATCTCGCGGCCTACCCGCGCACTGAGCATGACGATGCCGCCAGGCTCGCGCCGCTCGGCGCCCATCTGCTCTACGCGCCGAACGCGGCGGACATGTATCCGGAAGGTTTCGCCACTACGATCTCGGTGGGCGGGGTGAGCGAGGGCCTGTGCGGTTCGTTTCGACCCGGCCATTTCGACGGCGTGGCAACCGTCGTCGCCAAGCTCTTTCTCCAGACGCGTGCTGATCTCGCTTTCTTCGGCGAGAATGATTTCCAGCAACTGCACGTCGTTCGCCGGCTCGTCCGCGATCTCGACATTCCAATCGAGATAATAGCCTGTCCAACGGTGCGTGAAGCCGACGGCCTGGCGATGTCGTCGCGCAATGTCAGGCTCTCGACCGCACAGCGCCTGGCAGCGCCAAAGCTCGCCGAAGTCCTCTCGGCTTCGGCCGAGCGGCTGTCGGCGGGAGCGCCGGCGGAGCTTGTGCTTGCCGAGGCCAGGCAAGCGATCCTCGCTGCCGGTTACGACGAGGTCGAGTATCTCGAGCTACGAGCAGACCAAGACCTGTCGCCGCTTTCCGCCGCGGATCGACCGGCCCGTCTAATCGTCGCCGCCTGGCTCGGCGGAACGCGGCTTATCGATAACGTCGGAGTTCTGCCCGGGCGGCGCAAAGGCGAGCTGCTCGCGGCAGCCAATGCCGCATGATTGAGCAGCCGCAAGGCTTGGACAAACGTGCGTCGTCAACATGACCCAGACAAATAGCCGTAGCAGGGAGTGGATATGGTCTTTCGATTGAAGGAGCGCCTCGCCAGAAAGTTTGAAGAAGAAGTGCAATTCTTCAAGGGCTGGCAGAAGGACAAGAAGCGAGTGGGCGCGCTGATGCCAACGTCCGTTCATGCCGGGCGTCGTATGGCAAGCGTCATTAACCCGGCATCCGGATTGCCGGTTCTTGAACTTGGCGCGGGAACTGGCGTCATCACCAAGGCAATCCTGGAAAGAGGCATCAAGCCGCATCAGCTGGTTTCGGTCGAATATTCCAAGGATTTCTATCAGCGCCTGACGCGAGTTTTTCCGGGCGTGGATTTTCGATTGGGCGATGCGTTTGCGCTCGGAGAAGTGCTGGCCGAACGGCGCGGGGAGCAGTTTGACTGTGTGATAAGTGCGGTGCCACTGTTGAGCTTTCCGATGGAACAGCGTGTTGGCCTGCTCGAGGATCTGCTGGCCCGCATACCCGCTGGCAGACCGGTGATTCAGATCACCTACGGACCTTTGTCGCCGGTGATCAAAATGCCAGACCGCTACGTCGTGTCTCACTACGATTTCGTCGTCCGCAATATCCCGCCCGCACAGCTTTGGGCTTACCGACGAGCAGTCTGAAGCGCGCGAGACGCGGAAAGCGGCGGCATTCCGCAATAGCGTGCTGAAGGACAGGACGGTGTCGTCACGAAATTCGCATCGATAGCGTTTTTGTAGCCGCCACCGTTTTGCGGTGCCCGCTATGCCTTTCGCACGGGCAGGTGCTCGATCATCTGCTACGCACATCGCGCTGCGGACGACAAACGGCGAAGCCACCACGGCCGCGAAAATCTCGCGACGGCGTCTCGGTGCCGGGACCGGCCTGCCATTTTGGAGGCGCATGACGCAAACCATGCCGTCTCGTCCCCGACCATATCATAGCTATCGCCCTGTTTCTGCCGGGCGGGCCTCCCTACCGCCGGATCGTTGATGACGATTCCCCTAGAGAATATTCTTCTTTCAAGAGCGTGACGGTCTGTTCCGTCTTGTGGTGCCTCAGCTTGTACGACGGCCTCCTGGCCTTCCGTGCCACGCACGAGATGAGGTTCGGTCACTCTACCGTGCAATGGCGTTCGGAAATACGACAGGCAAACCACAATAGTCATGTTTAGGCTGAAGACTTTTCAGCGGACCGCGAAAAAAGGAAACGCGAGTTCTTTCGCTCCCTGCGAGGCTCCTCGGCTCGCTTTCTTTGGAGGAGGGGGTTGCTCGTCAGCCATTACGGCGCGATCGGCAAACCGCCGCAAAACGGTCACTCACTGTTTTCGGCGCAGCTTCTCGAACACAAACAGCTTGCCGTCGCGCACGCTATGTTCGAGTGATCTCCCTTTCGCCAGATGCGCCGCTATCGCACTGGCCAGCATGCAGCCCGTCCCGCGCATCGACGCGGCAAGGCGCGGTGTGTCGAAGCGGACTGGTTCGTGACCGGAGCGTAACAGGATATCGGTTGATCGAGGTCCCGATGCATGGCCGCCCTTGATCAGCAGGGCCTGCGCTTCGGCGTTCAGCAATTCCTGGCCTTGCAACAGTGCGCGGTCCTCATCCACTGCCAGTTCCGAGCCAACCAGGAGCGCCAGCTCGATGAGGTTGGGTGTGACGAGACGGCAAAGCGGCATCAGACCGCGCTTCATAACGGCGATGGCACCTGCTTCCAGCAGCGCCCGGCCTGAGGTCGAGGAGAGCACGGGGTCGAGGATTGCCGGCACCTGCCGATTCTCGCGCAGCACTGCGGCAACGGCAACGATGATCTCGACCGTTGCCAGCATGCCGATCTTGATGGCCGCCACTTTGTTGGCCTGCAGCGCGGCGCGCATCTGATCGGCCACCAGGCTTGGCGACGAATGACTGATTGCCATGACGGCGTCATGTGTCTGCACCGTCAGCGCGGTCACAGCAAGGCAGGTGCGCACGCCAATTGAGGAGATCGTCTCGATATCGCGGGCAATTCCAGCTCCACCGCTGGAGTCCGATCCGCCAACGACAAGCACATGCGGTTCTCGCTTCAGCGCCATCGCTCCGTCTTTTCGATCCATTCTCGCGTGCGCGCTTCGGGGTCGCCGTTCAGCGTGATGTCGGTCACCACCGCCGCGCTCTCCGCGCCAGCCTCGAAGATACCGTCTAGCCGATCAGGGTTGAGGCCGCCAATGGCGACCAATGGGATCGGGGCGACCCGGCGCTTCCACTCGCTGATCCGTTCGACGCCTTGCGGCGCCCATTTCATCTTCTTCAGGATGGTCGGGTAGATGGGGCCGAGCGCGATGTAGTCGGGCTCGGCGGCCATCGCCGTTTCCAGTTCGATATCATCATGTGTGCTCAGTCCGAGCCTCACGCCGGCTACCCGAATCCGCGAACGATCGGCGGTCTGCAAATCCTCCTGGCCGAGATGGACGAAGTCGCAGCCTTCCTCGATTGCCAGGCGCCAATGGTCGTTGACGATGAGCTGGCATTGGTGCTGGGCGCACAAGGCCTTTGCCTTGCGGATCTCCGCGCGCAAGCGGGCCTCATCCATGGTCTTGATGCGAAGCTGAATCAGCTTGACGCCAAGCGGCACCAGCCGTTCGATCCAGGCAGCGCTGTCGACGATCAGGTAGAAGGGATCGAGCTTCATGAAAAAACTGCCCGGCCAATTGTCGGCGTCGATGGCACGGCGACGTCGCGCGGTTCGAGCATTCCCGAGCTGTAAGCTTCACGACCGGCCTCGACAGCCTTGCCGAACGCACGCGCCATGCCGACCGGATCAGCCGCCCTGGCGACCGCCGTGTTCAGGAGCACGGCGTCAAAACCGAGTTCCATGACGGTCGCCGCGTGCGATGGTCGCCCGAGGCCCGCATCGACGATCAGCGGGACGCCAGGCAAATGTCGACGCATCGAGCGCAGCGCCGGGATGTTGACCGGCCCGAGCGCGGAACCGATCGGTGCGCACCACGGCATCAAGACCTTGCAGCCCGCCTCCAGCAGCCGCTCGGCGACGACAAGGTCATCGGTGGTGTAGGGGAATACTGCAAAGCCGTCTTCGCACAGGATGCGCGCGGCCTCGACAAGGCCGAACACGTCCGGTTGCAGCGTGTCCTGGTTGCCGATCACTTCGAGCTTGATCCAGCTCGTGCCGAACACTTCCCGCGCCATGTTCGCGGTGGTGACCGCTTCCTTGACGGAGTGGCAGCCGGCCGTGTTGGGCAGGATTCTCGTGCCGAGCGAGCGTATCAACGACCAGAATTTTTCGCCGGCCCTGCCGCCTGCCATCTCACGCCGCAAGGAGACCGTCACCATCGACGCGCCCGACACCTCGACCGCATCGGCAAGGATCGCGGGCGAGGGATATTGAGCCGTGCCGAGAAGCAGGCGAGACGGGAGCGTCGTCCCGAGAAGTTCGAACATGCTAGCCTCCCTGCATGGGCGAGAGGATCTCGATCCGGTCGCCGTCACTCAACTGGAACTCGGTCCGGCTGGCCTTGTGCACGAGGTTGCTGTTGACGGCCGTCGCCAGCCAATCGCCTTCATAATCAAGCGCGGCAAGCAGCGCCGCCAGCGTTGAGGCGTCTATCTCAAGCACTTCGCCGTTGACGATCAGTTTCATTGGCAAGCTCCATGGATTTGTCGTGACTGAAGAGAATTTCGGCTGCCCGGCGCGCCATGGCGGGCGCCAGAAGAAAGCCGTGGCGATAAAGCCCGTTGATCGCAACCGTAGTTCCAAGTGCTTCGACACGCGGCAGATTGTCGGGAAAGGCCGGGCGAATGCCGACGCCGGTTTCGACGATGCACGCCTCGCCGAATGCCGGATGGAGCGCGCAGGCGGCGCTCAGAAGCTCCATCATCGAACGCGCCGTAACTGGGCCCTCGGATTGGCTTTCGATCATCGTCGCGCCAACCATGAACCGGTGGCCGGTGCGCGGCACCATGTAGAGCGGGAAGCGCGGATGAAGCAGCCGGACCGGGCGCGACAGCGAGACATCAGGCGTGCGCAGGAACAGCATCTCGCCGCGAACGCCACGCAGCCTGTCATTGGCTGCCGCCATTCCCGTGCAGTCGATCTGATGATCGAAACCGAAGACCTGACTGGCGTCGGCGCCAAAGTGGAATTCGACGCCTATCGCCGTCAGCCTGTCATGAAGTGCCACCATCGCCTGGCGCGGGTCGAGATGGGCCTCATCGGGGAAGAACAGTCCACGGCGAAAGCGGCCGGCAAGGTCGGTCTCCAACTGCGCGATTTCCTCCTCATTGACCCAACGATGACCCGAGGTGCGGCTTGCAAAACGGTCAAGCTCCCCGGCGTCCCGCGGTGCCGCAACGACCAGGGTTCCGGCTCGAGTCACCTGGCCCGGGAGCACCGCCTCCCACCAACCGGCGGCGTCGCGCCCGAGATCCAGCACCGGCTGCTCGGCGCTTTCACGCTCGCACCATGGCGCCAGCATGCCGCCGGCGAACCACGACGCATTGCCGCCGAGGGCATGTCTTGTCTCGGCGACTGCGACCGTCGCGCCGCGGGCGGCGAGTTCGAAGGCCGCGGTGAGGCCGGCGACGCCGGCCCCCTTTACCAGCATCCTCATGGTCGCTCGTGCGCCTCCGGCACGAGCGGTGCGCCGGTCTCGTCAGCTGGCATGTAGAGATCGCCGCCTTCACGGTATTTCGCCGCCATCGCCGCCATCCCCTCCTTCTGTGCTTCGGCGCGAATGTCGTGGGAGATGCGCATGGAGCAGAATTTCGGTCCGCACATCGAGCAGAAATGTGCCAGCTTGTGCGCCTCCTTGGGCAAGGTCTGGTCGTGGAAGGAACGCGCGGTTTCGGGGTCGAGCGACAGGTTGAACTGGTCCTCCCAGCGGAACTCGAAGCGCGCGCGCGAAAGGGCATCATCCCTGGCTTTCGCTGCCGGATGGCCCTTCGCCAGGTCCGCGGCATGGGCGGCGATCTTGTAGGTGATCACGCCGATCTTGACGTCGTTGCGATCGGGAAGGCCGAGATGCTCCTTCGGCGTCACGTAACAGAGCATGGCCGTGCCGAACCAGCCGATCATGGCGGCACCAATGCCTGAGGTGATGTGATCGTAACCCGGCGCGATGTCGGTCGTCAGCGGTCCAAGCGTATAGAACGGCGCTTCGCCGCAGACGGCGAGCTGCTTGTCCATGTTCTCCTTGATCTTGTGCATCGGCACGTGGCCGGGCCCCTCGATCATCACCTGGCAATCTTTCGCCCAGGCGATCTGCGTCAGCTCGCCGAGCGTTTCCAGCTCGGCGAATTGCGCCGCGTCGTTGGCATCGGCGATGGAGCCGGGACGAAGGCCGTCGCCGAGGGAAAAGGACACATCATAGGCACGGCAGATGTCGCAGATTTCCGCGAAATGCTCGTAAAGGAAGCTTTCCCGGTGATGGTGCAGGCACCATTTGGCCATGATAGAGCCGCCGCGCGAGACGATGCCAGTGACCCGGTCGACGGTCAGCGGGATGTAGTGCAGCCGCACGCCCGCATGGATGGTGAAATAGTCGACGCCCTGTTCGGCCTGCTCGATCAGCGTGTCGCGGTAGACCTCCCAGGTCAGATCCTCGGCGATGCCGCCGACCTTCTCGAGCGCCTGGTAAAGCGGCACCGTGCCGATCGGCACCGGCGCATTGCGCACGATCCAGTCGCGGATGTTGTGGATGTTGCGGCCGGTCGACAGGTCCATCACCGTATCGGCGCCCCAGCGGATCGCCCACACCATCTTTTCGACCTCTTCGGCCATCGACGAGGTGACCGCGGAGTTGCCGATATTGGCATTGATCTTGACCAGAAAATTGCGGCCGATGATCATCGGCTCGCTCTCGGGATGATTGATGTTGGCGGGAATGATTGCGCGTCCGCGCGCCACCTCGTCGCGGACGAATTCCGGCGTGACGAAGTCGGGAAGCGCCGCGCCGAAGGCTTCGCCGTCGCGTTGCAGCTTGCCGCGGACGATCTCGCGGCTGAGGTTCTCACGGATGGCGACGAACTCCATTTCGGGCGTGATGATGCCAGCGCGCGCATAGGCTAGCTGCGTGACCGCCTTGCCTGCCTTGGCCCTGAGCGGCCGGTTGCGAATGGGAAATTCCGGTGTCAGGCGCTCGCCCGTGACGAATCCATTGTCTTCCGGCCGGACATGGCGGCCGTCATAGGCCTCGACATCGCCGCGCGCCGTGATCCATTCGTGGCGAAGCCGTGCGAGGCCCTTGTCGATGCTGGTTTCGACAGTCGGGTCCGTATAGGCGCCGGACGGATCATAGACGATGACGGGCGGTTCGCCCGCCGTCGGATGGACGGAGATTTCGCGCATCGGCACCCTGATCTGCGGATGGAGGACGCCGGGCTTGTGGATTTTCCGCGAGGCGGGCAGTGGTCCCGTCGACACGGCGGGGGTGAGGGCATTCATCGTGAGGCTCCTTTGCTCGTGCATTGGAGACCCAGTTCTGTGCCGGAAGGATGAAAAGACGCTTCTGTTGACCTGCCGAAACAGGATCTCGGGCGTAAACTCCCGCAAAGCGCTTGCACCGTCCCTACGCCAGTATGAACTGGATCAGGTTCAACGGGTCACTGCGCCGCGAAAGCCAGCAGTATCTCAGCCCCTTGCCGGGACTCCCCTGGTGAATGCTCCGAATTGAACGGGCCGGCGCTGCTTTGTCAAGCGCCTTCGGCCTGAGGCGGCGATCGGCGACCAATCAAACCCAGCGGAAGCGCGTGCACGTATCGAGAGCAAGTCACGCCTGGAGGAGCGGCGATGCGCCAACGATAGGCGAGCCATCATGCGGGTTCGAAACCTTTTTCAGCACGGCATTTTCGCGCTTGCCGAACCGACGTTGCTATCGCCCAATTGGGTGAGATTGCTTTAGATGTCTGTCTCGCTCGTCATCGGCAATCCTTCCGCCTGGGCTAGACGCCCCGTTTGTTACCCCACAGCAGAACATGAAGCTGCGGCAGTACACGCGCCTCGAACCACCTGTCACGGGTCACCTTTTCGACCAGCCATTCCATGCGTTTCATCACACCGGCCATGTCGATGGACGCGTCTTCATTACCGGGACGCGGCGGCGTGTGATTGCCGGGCTGCAGATAGACGAGTAATTGCGGGTAGCGCGCCGCCGCGTCTTTGGCATAAGCATAGTCATCATCGTCGAAGACGACGAGCTTGAGCGCCATCCGCGGCTTATCCTGTGCCGCCTTTACGCAGGCGTCGAACGCGGCCCAATCTGTCGTCATTTCGCTTGAGGGCGGCTTGGGGCTGAGCACCAGCACGTCGAGATCCGCGAACCATTGGTTAGGCACCGAGCCTTGGGTTTCCAATGCAAAGCGGTAGCCCTCACCATGCCCGCGCTCGATCAACTGGCCAAGCGGCTGGATGGCCGGATTGCCGCCCGACAGCGACACCATCACGGGCTGACCGCCGGAAAGCGAAATGACCTTTTGCCAGACCGCATCGGTTGACATCATCTCCCAATCATGGCGGAAGCGACTTTCCACCGCATGCAGGCTGTCGCACCAGGAACAGCGATAATCGCACCCGCCCGTTCTTACGAACACCGTCGGCAAGCCAATCAGCATGCCTTCGCCCTGAATGGTCGGACCAAAAATCTCGCTCACGCGGATTCCGGACTGCAACGCGCAGGTCATGGCCGGTATTCCGCCCAGGTTTTCGGCGTCTCGCTCACCCGCACGGCGGAGGTTTGTGGTAACCGCACCTTGCACCAGTCGTAGAAGTGCCTGGCCAGACATTCCGCTGTGACACGGTCATGCCCCAGTACGTCGTTAAGATGCCGATGGTCGAACGTCCCATCGATGTAGTGCTTGAGCGCCGCCAGGTCGTGGTAGTCGCGCACAAAGCCATGTTCGTCCAGTTCTCCACCTGAAAGCTCCACTACGACGATGTAGTTGTGGCCGTGTAGACGCGCGCACTGATGATCTGGTGGCAAGGAGGTGAGCTGATGCGAGGCCGAGAAGTGGAACTCTTTGGTAATGCGGAACATCACGCGCTCCTTGTCTGGATAGCGTGCAGCCAGAAGTCTGCATCCTCATAATCTGTCGGGTCGGTGATGCCGGCCAGATCGAATGCTTCGCGCCGTTCGACGCATGTCCCACAGCGACCGCAGTGACGTGCACCGCCCTTGTAGCAGGACCACGTCGCCTCGAACGGTGTGGCGTACTTTGGCCCCTCGCTGACGATGTCGGCCTTCGACATATTCACATAGGGAGCGTAAAGGCGGATATCGGCGTAGCCTGCGAGCGCATGGTTCTGCATCGTCTGAAAGGCGTCGATAAAAGCGGGTCGGCAATCGGGATAGATGAAATGATCTCCGCCATGGACGGCAGTGGCCACCGCATCGGCCTTCTGCGCGGCGGCAACCCCGAAGGCGATAGCCAGCATGATGGCGTTCCTGTTCGGCACCACCGTGATCCTCATGGAGTCTTCGGCATAGTGCCCGTCGGGCACGTCCACACTATCAGTCAGCGCCGAGCCGCTCAGGCTCCGGCCGACATCGCGGATATCGACGATCTGCTGCGGAACACCCAGTCGCTTGGCGCAGATGGAGGCAAAGCCGAGTTCCTTTTTGTGCCTCTGGCCGTAATCGAACGAAAGCAGGCCAATGAGTTTCTGCTCGGTCGCCACCTTGTGAGCGAGCGAAACAGAGTCCAATCCGCCGGAGCAGATGACGAGGGCATTCATGTTTGAATCCTTGTTTTGACCGGGTAAGGCTGCGACCGGAGATTTCTCTGCGCTCCCCCTACTCCACGGAGCCGGTTTTGTGAATGGGGTGGACGCGATTGAGGCGCACGTACCTTGGTGTCAGCGTCCCCAACATGACTTGCACGCGACTTGTCGCGCATCTTCGACCGCCAGCGGCTGGGGTCGCCGCGACCTTGGTGCATTGGCAGGAGACCCCGAAGCGGTGCGCAGCGCGATTGTCGAGACGGCGACAAGCGGTGCATTCCCCGACTGGCCGCACACCACCTCATTGCATGAAAAAATCGCGCGGCTTGTCCGCTACAGCGGGGGGAACCGTGACTAGTGCCCGCCGGACCTAGAGGCTAAGAAGTGCCGAAAACAGTGAGGGCGACGTCACTGTGATGCGGTCGGGCAGACAAGCCGTCCGACCAAATGGAAGTAGGTCGGCGCGATGCGCCCAGTGGACGAGGCCACTGACCGCCAGCCGCCGATCGCCTAAAGTAATCAGGCGGCCTTGCGTTCCTTCAAAGCCTTCTCAAAGGCATCCTTGATCGGCTTGGATACGTCCTCGCCAGCTCTCAACATCAATGCCTGGATGGCCTTCGCCTGCTCGGCGGACTTCTCGATCTGTTTGCGCACGAATGCGGCCTGCAGCTCGAAGAACTCGGACGGCGACTTCACGGCAACCAGTGCTTCGAGGTGCGTGAAACCGGCCTCGGCATTGGCTTGCAGTGCGGCAATTGTCTTCAGGAGCATCTCGTTGCTGGTGGTCTTGGCCATTTCAAAGGTCGACTCTAAAGCCTTTTGAGTCGTTTCGGTGTCCGAGCTCAATTTGGAAAATATTTCCTTCGATTGCTCAACGCTCTGATCGGCAACAGCACGGACTTGCTCGCCAGCCTTGGACGGCTCGATGGTAGGGAATTCGGCGGTCTCGATCGTTTCAGTCTTGCCGGTGATCTTGGACATTTTTCCATCCTTTTCCAGGGGCGGCCGCAAAGCAAAGCCGCCTTCTCCATCTACGAAATCGCCGCAACGGATTTATGAAGCTGCCATGAATTTGCGCGAGTGGGGCTGCGCCCAGTGCTGCGTGAATAGCGGTCAGCGAGGGCAAATTGGGGCTGACCGACCGCGATGGCGGTATCCATCCCATCTCATCTGCTGCGCGCTTCGCCCTGTGGACAGCAGACGGCGAAGCCTCCACGGCCGCGAAAAGCTCGCGACGTTGACTCGACTCCGGGCCCGGGCTGCCATTTTTGGGAGGCGATCCGTGCCGGTGCCTGGTCCGGACCGTGCCATTTATCTCCTGAGCGCGTCATAGCCGTCGTCCATTCACCGGCCGAACCTCCCGATTGCCGGACCCCTGATGAAGATTCCCTCTGGAAAGTGACGCCTTCTTTAGAGCGTGACGGTCTGCGCCGTCTTTCTACCGTGCGATGGCCGTGGGAAATACGACAGGCGAACCACAATAGTCAGCTTAAGGCTGAAGACTTTTCAGCGGACCGTGAAAAAAGGAAACGCGAGTTCTTCCGCTCCTTGCGCGGCCCCTCGAACTCGCTTGCTTTGGAGAAAGGAGGCAGCTCGTCAGCCGTTCCCGTGTGATCGGCAAACCGCTGTAAACGGTCACTCGCTGTCTTTTGCGGTATGCTTCAGAGCTTCTCGAACAAAAACAGCTTGCCTTTGCGCAGCGGCGTCGCGTTTGGCAGATGCGCGCGGTCGCGCTGGCCAGCACGCAGCCCGTTCCACGCATCGATGCGGCAAGGCGCAGCGTGTCGAAGCTGATTGGTTCGACGCTCAGGGCTTATCTGATTGTCGAACTGCACGACCAGCCCGAGCACTTGCCCGCCTACCACTATGAGCACTGAACGTGCTCGGGGCCTCAAGACGGTCTGGTGCGGCTGAAACGGCACGCCGCGCTCGACTTCCTGAAGGTTGAGCACTCGCTAGACAAAGAAGCCCCCTCAACGGGCGCGTTTTTCGCGGGACCTTTTTTCCAGTTTCCGAAGCCGTGCCGTTAACGCAGCGGTTTTCGGCCTCTTGGATTCTTGAAATAATCTTCGATGCTTCCGCTACAGGATCAAAGTGAATTCAGGCATCGGGCGGTGTGGGCCTACCGCCCCCGCCCAGCGATGTGTCGTCGTCAATCGCAATATCGCACGAAAATTATGGACGCGTGGCTTTTCATCGGAGGATGCACATGGCAGAAAATGGTGCCTACAGCCGGATCGCAGGTTCCGGTCTGCCTCGATGAGAGAATTGCCGCGCTGTGTCGTTCAGATCGGGCGGCAATTTACAGCCATGAGATGACGTTCTCAGACAAGAAACAGGGCCCGTCTAACCATAGGCTTGAATTCGCGCGTGATTGTCGGAAGCCGCCCAAAGCGACGCGAGTAACCATGAAACGTGTGGAAAAAGCACGGCCTTTCGTGCCGACGGAAATCCATGTCGGCACGGTCATGGACGAGAAAGGCACCTTTGGCATTCTCTCGATCCGGACAACTGAAGGCCTACTAGACATCGCGCTGGACCGGCAAGCCGCCGACACCATCATGAAGGCGATCGGCACAATCCGCTCAAAACTGGACTCCAGGGGGAGCTAGATTCCGTCCGGCCGAGGCGAGTAAGGACGTCTTGGCAACACCGAATAGTTTGGCGGTCGGCGTGCCTAGCTTGCGATGCTGTCCTGACTGCCGGATGCCGGCCATACTTGTCTGTCACCAAGCATCAAGCGGTAGCCATCGACCATACAGCCTAAGACGGCTAATGCCTCGGCCGCCGAATAGAAAATCGCAACAGGTATGGCGCGACCATTGTCCATGCGCTCGAGGCGGTAGGCGTCGCTATGCGCTTGCTGTTCGTCCACAACGATGAATCGCTCCCTAAGGAAGACCACGTTAGCCGTCGTTCATGACACTTCCGTGAGGGAACCGAGCAACGACACCGTGTCTGTCAAACTCGTCAGCGCCGAGTTTTCGAAGAACGCGTATTACTGGACGCAAACCTGGCGCGTCACTTCGCAAGGCCGGCGGTTGCGCTGATGGCACTCGGAAAGAGCCATCTCTTCGCCGTCCGGGATCGTCGCTTCCAACTACAGTTCATAGCGCGCGCGCTCCGTAGGGATAACCCTGCGCCATGGCCGCACAGGTGTTGCGGACCCCCTGTTTCACCTCAATTTGGCTTACTTCCAACCATTCGCGGAGCACCCGCTCTCCAAGCCTTACCGGCCTAAACCTGCGATCACAGCCTGAAGAAAAATCGCGTCGATTGAGCCCGCTTTCGGGTTGCCCCGGTCGGTCGTTCAATCGACAGCTTGGTAAGAGGTGGAACTCCCATGTTCAATTCGAGCAGGTGTTGGTCTAACTCCTTGTCTGCGGTCGTGAGGCGATGATTCAGCCGCAGATAGTCCATCCAGGTCGGCGTGCGAAAGGTCTCTGTCCAAAGCAAAGGATCCTGAAGATCGCGCTGGAGGTTCCAGTGCCGCGCACCGACGCGGCTTTGCACGCGCCGTCGTTCCTGCATCCGGTCCAGGAAAGCTTCGACGTTTGCCTCCGGGATCGAGTACTCGATCTTGACGACGATCGGCCCGCTTCTCGGTTTCAGGTCGAGGGCGAGCTGTGGCGTTTCGAAGCCAAAAGGATCCTGATCAGAGTCCTGCCATTGGCGGATAGGCATCAGGAAGCCGGTGGCCGCGACCATTACGAGCGCACCAGCGGAAACCTCGAGGGCCAAGGTAAGCGAATAGGTCTCAGCCACCGTGCCCCACAGCCAACTGCCGGCCGCGATACCGCCAGACGAAAGGGCATAGTGGATCGAGAGCGTACGGCCGACGACCCACCTTGGGCTTGCCAACTGGACACTCACATCGAGCCCCGTCCAGGTGACAACCCAGCCCGCGCCGCCGAGCGCCAGCGCAATAGCCGCCACCACGACTGAAGACGTGAGAGCAAGAGATAGACAACACGCCGCACAGGCAATGCATGCCAGCGTTGTCAGCCGCTCCTGGGATAGAGACCGCCTCAAGACATTGTTGCAAATGCCGACGCACAGTGCGCCCACACCGAAGCCGGCCATCAGGACACCATAAACAATTGGGCCTCCGCCCAGTTGATCGCGGGCGACGAGAGGCAGAAGCGCGAGTATGGAGATGCTGGTCAGGCCAAAAAGAGCTCCTCGCGCGATTGCCGCCTTGATCTCCGCCGACAGGGCCGTGAAGCGCGCGCCGTCATGAATGGCAGTGGTCAATGGCTCGCGCGGGAGAGGTGAAGCGCGAACATCCCATTTGCGGCGCCCTATGGTCCACAGTAGCGCTACATAGGTCAGCGTCGCCACAGCGAAAGCTGTCAGAGGTCCAAAGGATGCAACGACGACGCCACCCAGCGCCGGGCCGACGCTTCGAACGGCGTTATATCCAACCGAGATCAGCGTGACCGCGGCGGGAACTTCGCGTTTTCGCAGGATATCGCCCACCGACGCGTGCCAAGCAGGATCGGTGAAAGCGGCCCCCGCTCCGGCCAAACAGCTGAAGGCGAGAACCATCCATGGATTGAAAATCCCCAGCGCCGCAAGAACAGTCAGCATCGCCGAGGACAACGCTATCGCACACCAGCCGGCGAACATGAGATTGCGGCGGCTGTAGTTGTCAGCCAGGGCCCCGGCGAAGATCGACAGGACGAATACGGGCAGTGTGGTCGAAGCCTGCACCAAGGCGACCATCACGTCCGAGGTCGAGATGGTCGCCATCAGCCAACTGATCGCGACAGTTTGAATCAGCCAGCCAAGGCTGGCGACCTGCGTGGCAAGCCAGATCGAACGAAAGGTCGCATTCTCGAGCGGCGCAAATGTCGCCGACGAAGCTGGACTCGCATCTTCGCGCGCCACCCTGCTCATTGGGTTGAGCCCTCCTCGGTCTATCGGTCGTGTTAGAGGTGCCCTCCCGGCGCACGTGCCCATGGAGGAATGGTCCATGAGCGCATTTTATCGGGGCAGCGCAAGATATTTCTTCACCGCTGGCACTCTGGAGCAAGCGATTACTTCATCTGGAATTGCCATCAACGCGCTTTCATGATTGCTGGGTCTATGTCACGTCCTCGCCTGCTGCCCGAAAGGAATTTCCCGGGCTACGCCTACCAGCCTGGCAAAAATCCACATCCGGTTCGTAACCCCTTGGGTCACAGTTACCGAAGCGAGCCGCTGACCGTTGTCACGGTCGAGGAATCGCTCAGCTCACACGTGTTCCGATGGGGCATCGACCTTTTCAATCACGGCTATTACTGGGAAGCTCATGAGGCGTGGGAGCCTCTATGGCATGCAGCCAAACGCAGCGCTCAGCATCGCCTGTTCTTCAAGGGATTGATCCTGTTGGCGGCGGCCGGGGTGAAGATCCGCGAGGGAAAGCGGGTCGCTGCCATGCGCCATGCGACAAGGGCTGCAGCGCTCTTTCGTCAGGTGGCGCTTCTGCCAAGCCGGCTCTTTGAGGCCGCAATCGGAATGACACCCGACGCCCTCGCGATAGAGGCCGAAGCGGCCTCAACTTTTCCGACTGTTTTGCGAGATCCGACACCTGGCCAGCTGCCTGAGCCCGTTTTTGATTTCATTCTTGCACCCAAATCCGAGAGCGGCTGATAGGCAATACCTACGGTACGGTTCAAGCTTTGCTATTTGAATGTGCTGCAGGGTCGTTATGAACAGTCTGACAAGGGCAGCTTCAATCCTGGAGCAGTCGATCTACGGCTAGGCCCGGATCTGGCGGAGCACCCAAGGCAGGCGCCGCTTCCATCGCTGACCTCGCGGCAAAGGAACATCTTTCTGCCAGCGCTTTAATTTGCGAGTTCGTCTGCCTCGAGTCTGTGCGTTCGATGCTTCCGGCATCGGCGCTTCCTCAACCGTCGGCGGCTGAGGAATCGATACGTCGGGCACGATCACGCCCTTGGCGTCGGACGCTGTTTCACCGGTGGTGAGCATTGGCTGAGGACGAACATCTTCGGGAAAAGTCGGCTGCGGTGTCGCTTCGGCGATCGCACCTTCCGTCTTCGCTTCCGCGACCTCGTTCGCGATGGCAGCCAAGTCGATGCCACCCCAGATCGACTGTGGCCGCTTCACGAGCCCACGCTTCTGTTTGATCTCGACGACAAAGGGTCGCTGCGGCTGCCTCATAGTGATCTCGCGGACTTAGGGGAGTTGCGAGTGTCCTCTAGGCGGAGCGCACGCCTTCGTCCACCCGCCGCCACGCATTCTCCAAAGGTTTTCGTAGACGTTGCCGCTGTCCAAGCCACGACTGAAGCGGCTCGCCGCCGGCACCCGGGCGCGCGCTCGCGATCTCTTGGCCAGCTGTCAGCATGATCGCCACGACGATCATATCGCCCACGCAGTCGCCTTTATTAGGCCCATCGCGAATCCGCAAAATATTCAAAATGCAATGAAGATGGCCGCCACCCTTGTCCATATTCCCATGTTCCTGAGCATATAGGACCCGTCCAACGCATTTTTGGAATCGGTCACCTGCAACTGATTCATGTTGCTGATGGAAGCATGCCGGATGTCATGGGTGGCTGGGCACGGATTGCCGCTGGGCAAGCGCTCGGCAATCCCAAAGCCGTACTTCGTGCACATCGCATCGGCTTCCCTCCACCGGGTCGAGAAGTCGCAGGAGGTGGCGCTGACCCAGGCTTGTTCCGCAGCCCTCGTTGATCCAGACGCGCGGGGTGGTACGGCACCCTGCTCGATTGGCTGGATCACCGGCCGTCAGTGTAGAGCGGCAGCGTAGCGCCTGCGCTGGACCTTGAGCTCCGCCGGCGACATCGTCGACCGCAAGCGTAGCTCGACATCGACGGCCTCCGCTGAGTTCGCCTCACGCCCGTAGCGCTGAGGCAAACATGAGGGCCAAGCCTACAATCAGGCGTTCCCATATACGGCGCCACCGGCCCGCCCATTCTGCAGCGAGCCTGTGGAGTTCCTTCACAACCTTCGGTAACGATAATCAAAGTGGATTTTCCGCTTAAGCGCTTTATTCAAGTTTTGGCCGTAGATTTCTTCCCAGACGGGGTGATCATCCTGCCTGGGGGAAGAGCATGTTGAAAGTCTACACTTGCATTGCGACGCAACACGATCTGCGTCTGGTCGCGCTAGCGGCCTTCATCTGCGCCCTGGCCTCCTTCACGGCCGTGAACCTCCTCCACCATGTCGGGCGCAGTGAAAGCGAAATGCGACGGATCTGGCTAGCCGTCGCCGCGGTCGCCACCGGCTTCGGCATCTGGGCGACGCATTTCATAGCGATGTTGGCCTTCCAGCCCGCCGTATCGAGCGGCTACAACATCGCCTTGACGATCTTGTCGTTGCTGGCCGCGATCGCCTTGACCGGGACGGGTCTCACGATCGGCATCTCACCACGCGTTCCACATGGACGCTGGATCGGCGGTGCGATCGTGGGAGGCGGCATCGCGGTGATGCACTACACCGGCATGGCCGCATTCGAGATCGCGGGCCGCGTCATCTGGGACGTGCCGCTCGTCGCCGCCTCAATCATTCTTGGTGGGCTGTTCGGCGCGGCCTCATTGCCGGTTGCCCTTCACGCCAACACGGTCAAGTGGAAGTCGCTCGGCGCCCTCGTGCTGACGGTTGCGATTTGCAGCCACCATTTCACGGCGATGGGCGCGGCCGCAATCATGCCAGACCCGCGCATTGTCATTTCCGCAACGGCGTTGCCCGCGGACTGGATGGCGGCTGGCGTAGCCCTCGTTTCGATCCTTATCATCCTTTTGGCCATCATCGGCCTCGCCCTCGATGTGCGCGATCTCCGTCGCGCCGGCGAGGCAGCGCGTATGCAGGAGCTGGCCGACGCGGCCGTCGAGGGGCTGATCGTGTGCAACGAAACCGAGATCGTGGCAGCCAATCGCAGTTTCGCCGCGCTTGCCTGCGTTGACGGCTCTCAGCCGGCGGGCCGGCCGCTCGCCTACTTCTTTCCCACGGTTTCCCAAGGCGAGTTCACGGGCACTGCGCAAACGCCGCTTGAGGTGGGGCTACGCGCGACGGACGGCAGTACGGTCCCGGTTGAGCTGATCCGGCACAGCATTCTCTATGCCGGCAAGCAACACCAGGTTCTTGCCGTGCGCGATATCCGCGTGCGCAAGCGGGCGGAGGAGGAAATTCATTTCCTTGCCCACCACGATCCCTTGACCAAGCTTCCAAACCGCACGAGCTTCAACGAAAAGCTGGAGGCCGAGTTTACGACGCATCGCGGCGCTGAGCGGTGCCTTGCCGTCCTCTTCCTCGATCTCGACCGCTTCAAGGAGATCAACGACCTCTTCGGCCATCTCGTCGGAGACGCCGTGCTGCAGTGCGTGGCCGAGAAGATCCGGGGCGTCCTTAAGCCCGGGCAGATGGTTGCGCGCTTGGGCGGCGACGAGTTCGCTGTGATTGTTCCCGGTCTGCCGAGCGCGGGCTATGCGACGCGCACTGCAGAAGCCATCCTGGACGCATTCAACGACACAGGCGCCAACCTGCCCGCTGGCGTCACCATCGGCACCAGCATAGGCATCGCTGTATTCCCGAACGATGCACCCGATCGGGAGACGCTTCTGAGCCATGCCGACGCAGCGCTTTATGAGGCAAAGATGCAGGGGCGTGGCCTCTATTGCGTTTTTGAGCCGTCCATGGGCGAGCATCTGCGCGATCGCCGCCAGTTCGAGCACGACATCCGTCATGCGATCTCGCGCAAGGAACTCCGCCTCGTCTATCAACCGCAGGCGCAACTCTTGTCCAACGAGGTCTTCGGTTTCGAAGCGCTGCTGCGGTGGGATCATCCGGAACGCGGCGCCATTCCGCCGGCGGTGTTCATCCCGGTCGCTGAAGAATGTGGCGCCATTCTGAAGATCGGTGAATGGGTGCTGCGGACCGCCTGCGCCGAAGCGGCAAGCTGGCAACAACCGCTGGCAATCAGTGTCAACGTTTCTGCTATGCAACTCCACGGCGGGAATTTACCCGAGCTGGTCGGGGCAGTGCTGAAAGAAACCGGTCTCGATCCGTCCCGCCTCGAGCTGGAAATTACCGAAACTTGCCTGATCAAGGATATCGGGCGGGCGCTCGCTGTCTTGCGTCAGCTCAAAAGCCTTGGGGTTCAAATCGCCATGGATGATTTCGGCACCGGATACTCGTCGCTATCGAATTTGCGGGCATTCCCGTTTGACAAGATCAAAGTCGATCAGTCCCTTATCCGGGCGGTGGATACCAGCGATGAGGCGGCTGCCGTCATGCGTGCGGTCTTTGGCCTCGCTCGGGGCCTCAAGCTCCCGGTCCTGGCAGAGGGTGTCGAAACGGACGCGGAGCTGACCTTCCTGCGGCAAGAAGCCTGCGATGCGATCCAGGGTTACCTACTTGGCCGACCCTGCCCGATTTCCGACTTCGTCCAGCATACGAGCGGCAAAGGCAGGACGCCCCCTTCCCGACGGCAGAGCAACCACGAACTGCGCCTGGTCAAGAACAGCGCGGCATAGTGCGCAAGCGCGTCGCACGTTTCGTTGGTGACACTTACGCAGGTCGACCGTTCCTATGCCGAGATGGTGGCGCATTTCAGCAAGTCGGTTCTGTCCGCCCGGCCGCGATCGACCGCTGCCTTCCCGCCCTTCATCGAGCGGCGTAGCGCCTGGAGCAGCGGTTCGCGGTTCGGGCGCACCCAAACGCCACCAGTAAGACAAAACGCGGTCGGGATAACGGTGTTCTCCCGAGCGACGAGCTCGAAGATGGCGAGGTCGGAACCATCGCCGAATTTCGATCACTTCGAGTATGAGCCGGCTCATTGAACCAGCTTAGCCTGGCAGGCGTCGAAACAGAAGCGCGATCGCCAGCCGCCACAATTGCGAAAACATCGATCACGTTAGGTCGACGATGTCCTAAGTAAGCATCGCGGTTTTTCGCTATCTTCGAGTACCGGAGCCCTTCGGTTCCCAACCCAGCCGTCCAAATTTGCAGTTGAAATTTACTTTTTCCGAAGTGTTCGATGCTAGGGGACCAGCACGCAGCTACTACTCTAGCGTGGGGGAGTGAAAGAGTGATGCAGCGTCTGTATGCTACAAGGTTTGGTGATCTTCTGGCGGGAGACCTGCGAGTTTTTGGCGGGCCCTCGACAATCGAACCACTTGCAGGCCGAATCAGGGCGGAGCAGGTCAGTATCGTGCTTCGCAACACGCCTCTTGGCATGGTTGCGAACATACTCAATGCGGCCACTCTTGTTATGGCGCTTTGGGGCTCCCCGGACCAAACGACAGCCATCCTCTGGGCGAGTGTTATCATCGTCGCCGCCGGGTTCGTAGGCCTAAGAGCGAGATCATCATTTCAGTCAGTGAAACCAAGGTCGGTGTCTCGCCGGACAACGCAAAACCTGGTGCGCAACGCCTTCTTGTTCGGCACTTGGTGGGGCGCACTTCCCGTTCTGCTCTTCGGTGGGGCAACAAGTGCCGCCCAGGTCGTCATTACCTGCCTGAGCGCCGGGATGATCGCAGGCGGTGCCGCTTCTTTTTCCACGATTCCTGTTGCAGCCGTCGCGTATACGCTCCCGATTTTCGTCGGTTCGATGCTTGCGATCGCGTGGGTGGAAGGCGACGTCAATCTGCCCGTCGCAATCCTGATAATGAGCTACGCCATCACGCTGTTTCGTGCAGTGCTTGCCCACGCGTTCGAATTTACCCGACGCTTCATTCTGCAAGCGGAAAGCGAAAATGCCATTCGCAGGGATGTTCTAACGAGACTGCCAAACCGGTTCAGCTTCAACGAGCGGCTGGAGAATGCGTTGGTGGACGCAAAGCAGTTTGACCAGCACTGCGCGTTGCTTTTGTTCGATCTTAACAATTTTGCCGAGGTGAATGATCGCTTTGGCCGAGCCATGGCGGATGCCCTTTTGGTCGAAGTGGCTGCGAGACTTCGGAGATCGACGCGGGAGAGCGATGGCATTGCCAGATTGGAGGGCGGCGAATTTGCAATAATTGCTACGCGCGATATCAGGCCAGATCAGATCAGGTCCTTGGCCAAACAGATCATAGATGCCATGCGCGCCCCGTTCTTGATCGAAGGGCGCGAAATATATTGCAGGGCCTCTATCGGTATCGCTTTGGCCCCCGCGGACGGTTTGGATGCCAACCAACTCCTGCGGAGCGTCGACACCGCGCTATACAGGGCCAAGACGCTGGGGGCGGGCTCTATCCAGTTTTTCAGCGCAAGCGACGATGAAGCCGCTGCAAGGCGCCGTGCCCTTGAACGCGATATGGCATCGGCGCTCGCCAATGACCAGCTTTGGCTCGCTTTTCAACCCTTTCTCGACCTCGGGAGCGATCGCATCCGAGGTTTTGAAGCGCTTCTGCGGTGGCAGCATCCGACCCTTGGCCAGATCCCTCCGACGGAGTTCATACCCATCGCTGAAGAAACGGGTTTGATTCACTCCATCGGACACTGGGTCGTCAAAACGGCTTGTTTGGCAGCGGCGCGCTGGCCGCGCGACTTGCGGGTCTCCGTCAACTTGTCGGTAATGCAGCTGAAGAACAAGGCCTTGCTGGATGGAATTGTAGTGGCCTTGGCTGAAGCCGGTTTGGAGCCCCGAAGACTCGAGGTCGAGATCACAGAAACTGTGCTGATTTCGAATTTTGAAGAAACGATTTCGTTCTTACAATCGTTAGTTTCTCTATCCGTCACAGTTGCTCTTGACGATTTTGGCACCGGCTATTCATCACTCACTTATCTTCGTAAGTTGCCTCTTTCGCGGCTCAAGATCGACCGATCTTTTGTCCAGGATATGCTCACCGATGCGGACTGCGCCGCGATTGTACGATCATTGGTTGAGCTGGCGCATGAGCTTCGAATTGAGGTAACGGCCGAAGGCGTAGAAACTCCCGAACAGCTCGACTATCTGCGCTGCGTCAGATGTGATGAAGCTCAAGGCTATTTAATCGGGAAACCTCTCCGGATAGGCGAAATTCCTGGCATTGCCGCGGAGCCGGTGGGTCAGGAGCTAGGTACTTGAATAGCAGGACCGGCACTTTTGCGGCGATGGTCTGGTTGTCTCGTATCTCGACGGTCACGTTGCCTTGCTCAGGTAGGCTGAAGGCGGCAAGTCCGTACAACCCTGGGAGTAGCCGTGTGACGAAGCGGAGGGTGTGGAGCCGCTTCCTCGTGGCGAGTCAACGCCGGAAGATGTACCAAGCGTTTCGTACGAAATGGTCGGAACGATGCAGATTTTCTTGCCACCTGATGAGCCGCACTTGCAACAGTATGTATGGAATAGGCCTGCTGGCCTACCGGAACGCATCACGCCGCTGCCTTCATCTTGAACCGTCATTGCCCTGACAACACATTCTGCCATCGTGCGCGGGTGTCGATGAAGCGCCTGTTCACGCAGACCAGTCGTTTAGCAGGTTGGGAGGAACCCATGAACCCTGAAGCTTTCAGCAACCCAGTTTTCGTGAAGCGTGCAACCTATATCGTCCAGGAAATTGCCAGCCTTGCGGACGCTATCGACTTCCTCAATGACTGGTCAGAAGATCGCCGAGACCTGATCCACGAAGCCGCCCTCAGGACCTGCTATGATGCATACGACGGGCGAAAACCTGTAAGCGCGGCACGCAATGCATTTTTCGGCTTTGCGAAACGGGCCGCCATATTGGAAGATGCAATTTCCGCCATGCAATGGCTCGCTGCCTGCAAGGCGGGTCGGGGAAAGGTGCAGGTATAGGCATGTGGCACGGGGGCAGGCCGAGGGGGCATTGTGTCGAGATTTCACGGATAGCCGAAAGCAGAAGCAGGTCTCGACATTAGGGGCGTAATCCCACCCCACCTGAATCAGATACCGCACATAGATCGCGAGGGGCGATGTTCAGCGACCAGCGGAACCGTTCGGCTGGGCCAAGGTGCGATCGAGGCTATTGCGTCACAGGAGCGGAGACATGACCGGCTTGAGCAGATTTGAGAGGCCAGTCGTTGTTCAGGTTAGCCACCACGGCTCAGAGCGGATCGTCTTCGAGGTCAATGATGCTGCCGCTATCTTGTTGCGTGATCTTCAACGTCAGACCGTGAAACGGAAGGCCGCGATGGATGCCTGTCTGCAGGTGTTGCGCGGTGAGGCTCATCCAGCAGCTGCTCGAAGAGCTTTCGTGGTAGCCGCGCTTGAAGCAAAGATACTTCGCAGCGATTAAGAAAGCTGGGATGCGCAGCAACTGCTGACTGACCATCGCCGGGACAGCCGTTGTTGGAACGATGATGTGAACACTGGTCCAGGTCCGGTATCCCCAGGCTTTGCAGGGCCGCGCTCACCTCGAGGCGACGACCTAGCCTGACTGCGGCATAACGGCGGCGGCGGTGCGAAGCTGACCTCAACGTGACGAACGCGACGGTTTCAGCGGGTCCCGGGGCCGCCGCCGGCGCCTATCAAGCAGCGACTGTGCTTCACATGTTCGGAGATCCCTTGCGCCTGCTTACCCGCGATTTGGCAAGCAGATGCTTCAGATACCACCCATGCAGAGGTATTTCATTTCGAGGTAGTCTTCGATCCCGTGGCGCGAACCCTCCCGTCCGATACCGGACTGCTTCACGCCGCCGAAGGGTGCCGCTTCCGATGACATCCGTCCGGTGTTGATGCCCACCATGCCATACTCCAGCGCCTCGGCGACACGCCAGACACGCTGCAGGTTCGAGGCGTAGAAGTAGGCGGCCAGGCCGTAGATCGTGTCATTTGCCTCATGCACGACCTGATCCGCATCGTCGAAGCGAATGGTTGGGGCCAGCGGCCCGAAGGTCTCCTCCTGCGCAATCGTCATCTCGCTGGAGACTTGAGTGAGGACCGTCGGTTGGAAAAACGTGCCGTCCTTGCCAATGCGTTTGCCCCCGCATTGAATTGCACCGCCTTTGGCGACGGCATCGGCGATATGTGATTCGATCTTGGTGAGCGCCTGCCTGTCGATCAGCGGGCCAATGGCGACACCTGGATTGAAACCGTCACCCACCTGAAGCTGGCGAACCCGTTCGACGAATTTTTCGACAAATTCATCGTGAACGCCCGATTGGACGTAAAGGCGGTTCGCGGAAACGCAGGTCTGGCCGGCATTGCGGAACTTGGCCTGGATCGCGCCGTCGACCGCCGCATCGACGTCGGCATCGTCGAAGACGATGAAGGGCGCATTGCCGCCGAGCTCGAGGCTGACCTTCTTGATCTGGTCCGAGCACTGGCGCATGAGCAGCCGGCCAACCTCGGTCGAGCCGGTGAAGCTGATCTTGCGGACCCTGGGGTTGGTGCAGAGTTCGCGGCCGACGGCATCGCCGTCAGGCGCGTAGACCAGGTTGACCACGCCTTCGGGAAAGCCAGCCTGATGCGCAAGGGCGAACATTGCGCCGGCAACGAGCGGCGTCTGTTCGGCGGGTTTCAATACGATCGTGCAGCCCGCCGCCAAGGCCGGCGAGATCTTGCGCGCCACCATCGAAGCCGGGAAATTCCATGGCGTAATCGTGCCGACGACGCCGATCGGTTGCTTGATCACCAGCAAGCGACGGTCCGTCGATGGCGCGGAGATGGTCTCGCCATAGATGCGGTTGGCCTCTTCGGCGTACCATTGCAGGTACGCCGCCGCATGCGACACTTCCGATTTGGCCTCGGTAAGGGGCTTACCCATTTCCGCGGTCAATATCGCGGCAAGGTCATCGGCGTGGTCGATAATCAGCTGATGCCAACGCCACAGAACGTCGCTGCGTTCACGGGCCGTCAACGCCGCCCATCCAGGCTGTGCTTTATGGGCTTGGTCGACCGCGGCCCGCGTCTCCTGGACACCCATGTCGGGAAGCTCCGCCAGCACTTCGCCAGTCGACGGATTGAGGACCTCGAATGTCCGCTCACTGACTGGTTTGCCAAGCGCCGGCAGGCGGTCAAGGCTGCCAAACAGGTCAGCAGATTTGAGGTGGCGGGTCAGAGGCGGCAGCAGCGGCAATGTCGATTCCCCAGAGGCTCTTGGCCTTTCCGGCCGGGTGGACATCTACTGCGCACGGATGGCTTTTGCATAGGACCACCGCTCACGAAAAGTCGCACGTCTCTTGGGCCGCGGGGAAGGCCGACGGGCTGCTTCCGTTTAAACCGGCGGGGCCTCAACCGCCCGCCAGCGGCGTCATCCACAGCCCCATTTGCCCCAAGCGATCAACTCCTCGTCGCCTGACTGGTAGCTCTTGCCCTTCTAGCCGTCCGTCTCGGGTAGCGTGTCGTAGCGAGCCCCTAGGGGCGGACGCTGGACTGTACACTAGGAGTTACAGCCGCCGGTCAAACCGAGCCTTGCAAATTTCTCGTTTTTGCTGCCCTGACGCAGAAGTTTCGGTTATGAATCGGGACTGGCCTGAGGGCCTGCCCACATTGCAATTGTTACAAAGGAAAACGCATATGGCGACTGGAACGGTGAAGTGGTTCAACAGCACGAAGGGATTTGGATTTATCCAGCCCGACAATGGCGGTCAGGATGTTTTCGTCCACATTTCCGCCGTTGAACGAGCGGGCCTCTCGACCCTCGCTGATGGCCAGAAGATCAACTACGAAATCGAACAGGACCGCCGCACCGGCAAGTCCTCGGCTGGCAGCCTCAGCAAAGCTGGCTGACTTTTCTCCCGCCTGCTGGCAACAGCGGGTGGACGCGATAGGCCCAGGGTGGTCTGACGCCGTATGATAAGAGCCGGCGAGCACAGGGCTCGACTGGATGCTGCAGCCCGCGCGAATTGTTGGGCAAGCCAGGCTGTCTTGAAAGGGAAGGCGGGTTGACCCCGCCTTTTCATATTCCGTTCAGATGCAGATTATGCCGATGGCACTGCGCGCACCCAGAAAAAACCTCGATTTCTGAAATCAAGCTGCGACCTTCTTGCGGGCCCGCTTTGCAGACGCTGGCGGCGTTTCCGGCTCTTTCGGTTTGCGACCAAGACCCATCGTCTTGGCCAACGCCGAGCGCGCCGCGGCGTAGTTCGGCGCGACCATGGGATAATCCGCCGGCAGAGCCCATTTGGTGCGATATTCGTCCGGCGTCAGCCCATAATGGCTCGACAGATGGCGCTTGAGCGATTTGAATCTTTTCCCGTCCTCAAGGCAGATGATGTGGTCCGGTGTCACCGACTTCCTGATCGATACGGCAGGCTTCAGAACCTCCGGGACTTCCGCAGAAACATTGGCGCCGGCCGTGCCCTTGAGTGCCGCGTGCACCTGGCCAATGAGGGCAGGAAGTTCACCGACCGGGACCGGATTGTTGGAGACGTAGGCTGAGACGACATCGGTGGTGAGCTCGATGAGGACGTCGATGTTGTTGTCGGCTTCTTCTGTCATGAAACTCTCCGGGTGGCTTGAAAGACAGGCGGCGAAGTGTCGCTACATAGTGGCGGTTGCCGCTGAAAGCAATAAAGCCCCGGCAAGACTGTTGCGATGCTCGTCTTGCACTGCGGTCAATAGCGACGCTTCCCGTCGTCTTGCGTCTATTGATCGAACGCGGTTGGCAGCATCGCTGCTCGATGTAGCATGAGGGAGCGATCCTGACCTGAAACGCTGCCAAGCCTGTTCTCGATCTCTTTCTACGCTGAAGATCGGAAGCGATCATTCGGAGAATTCCGATCCGGCACGCTCGATAGTGGCTCCCTCTGCGAGCAGAGCTGGCCGCCTGTGAAGCAGCAGAATCGAACTCGCCGGTAGGACAGGCGTTCTCCTGTTCCTCTGCAACGATCTGGTCGAGACATGAAACGATTGCCACGAGAACCCGGGCGCCAAGGCTCGTGCTTCGGGGAGGTGTCCGATGCCCAGCCGGCGGCTGGCGCGTTCGGCTTCGTCCTCGACGAGCCTTCGCCCCGAAAAGTAGCGCCGCGACATTGATGGAAGGGGGCAGGGAAGGCGCCCACGGCGCTTGTGCTGTGGCAGCATGCGCACCGACCGCGTCAGTGTTCACAACCGAAAAACCCGCCACTCTTGGGGGCAAGAGCGGCGGGCTTTTTGTAGAGCTACTCGAACTGAATACGCGTTCTCACTGACATTAGCTGTGGATAATTAAGACAGCATTAACGTGCAAGATCGGGTCATCTAAATCGATCCGAATGCAAGATGCGGCCGGCTCGGGATAGCCCGGGCCAGAGCCGCTGTCGCCGTCAAATCCATAAGGCGCCAGCTGTCAAATAATAGGCGCTTGACGTTACGTAAGGTCCCGTGTTTTTCGCTGTGCGGGGAACGACTTCCAGTCTCGGTTCCAGGGCGACGAAAATGAGGGGCAGCGATGGTGGCTGGCGAACCAAACGACGTGCGCGTCAAGCGTTGCGGTGGCGGATGGGTCGTTCATGTTGTTGAGGACGGCAAACTGACAGTTCATCGGTTCAAGACACAGTGTCCCGCCGAGAATTTCGCCGATGGCCAACGAGCCAGGCTCGGCCTTGCTAGCAGGCCACCAATTGGCGAACACTGATGTCTGGGGGAGACGTTGATGGCTGGCGCGCTCTTTGCGGTGGGCGGAAAGACACATCAGCCGCAAGGCCATTTGCACGCTGCTTATGGCTGATCATCCGGCTAAGATCGCGAAAAGCCAGGTAGTCAAGGATCTGGCCGCGGCGCCCGAAAAAGCGGCATGAATTTGCAAGCCGACACCGCAACTGACTTCAGACAGAAGTCGAGCCGCGTGGCTGTTGGCCCAACCGTGAGATGCGGACAAGCGCCATCTGCCGAAAGCCCGCTGTTGCGAAAGGCGCGGCGGGGCCTCTCCTCGAAGCTGCAGTGTCATGATCCGTGAGGCTAGGTCTTCTCTCCAGCGCTGGGCGAGTTGTAACGGGCGGAGAGCCTCTCTCACATATGCAAGCGCAAGTCACGCTCCGGAGACCAGCGCAGGAATGGCCAAAGGCTCATTCGCCTCGTCAAGGATCGAGAAACTATAGCGGCCCTGCGCGTCAAGATCGACGGAGTAGCTCAGACGGTCCAGTATGTTGTTATCCTGGTCGAAAGTGATGACCCGCGGCTTTAGTGAAGTTATGTGCGCTTCGTCCAGATAGATGGAGTTGCAGACAATGATCTGGTCGTCGGGTTGGCAGGTGCGGGCAGCCGCTCCGTTGAGAATACAGCATCGTGAGCCGCGCTCGCCCAGAATGACATAGGTCGAGATTCGCGCACCGGAATTCTTGTTCCATATCTCCACGAACTCCATGGGCAGGATCCCGGCTGCCTCGCAGTGGTCAGGGTCGAGCGTTATCGAGCCGTGGTAGTCGAGGTTCGCTTCGGTGACGTGGATGCCGTGCAGCTTACCGGCGACTATTTTTCGCATTGGTCTTGTTTCCTATCATCATGGATGACTTGTCCCGCCATCCTCTGGGCGGCCGGGTTGCCCCGCTAAATTCCGACGACGAGGGCACCGCCGCTGAGGCCCGCACCTGCTGCCGCCAGAAGGACTTTCTCGTCCGGCCGAAACGGCTGCGTGCGATGGGCGAGCGACAGCGAGAGCGGGATCGTCGCAGCAGAAGAATTGCCGTATTCGACGATCGTCTTGACGATCGCTTCATCCGCAATGCCGAGGTTTCGCCCGACCGCATCGAAAATGCGGGCATTGGCCTGGTGCGGCACGAACCGGTCGATGTCCTGGGGTCGCACTCCGGCAGCGGCAAGCGCGCCTATCGAGCAATCGGTCATCATCTCCACGGCCTTGGCGAACACTTCGCGGCCATCGGTGATCGTCATCCGGGTCTGCTCGAGGTCGAGGCCGTCATGGAACGGATTGTTGCTTCCGCCGGCCGGGATCTGAATCAGCCCGTAGCGCGAGCCGTCGGAATCCACCGAAGCGCCGAGGACGCCCCGCTCCGGGTCCTCACACGGACCAATCACCACGGCACCAGCTGCATCGGCAAACAGGACCGAGCTTGCGCGCTCGGCTGGATTGATGCGGCGGCTGAGGATGTTGGCGGCGATGACCAGCGCCGGTTTGCCGTGCAGGCGGGTGAAACCATCTGCGAACATCAGCGCATAGATGAAGCCGGCGCAGGCGCCGGTGAGATCGATCGCACCTGCGCGACCAAGGCCGAGCTTGTGCGCGACCAGGGGCGCGCTTGGCGGCAGGAGGTGATCGGGCGTCGAGGTGGCAAGCAACAAAAGACCGATGTCGCCACGGTCGATGCCGGCATTCGCCAGCGCCATGTCGCCGGCGTGCGCGGCTAGGCCCGACAGCGTGTCTTCGTCGTTTGCCCAGAAGCGCGACCGTATCCCGGTGCGCCGCTCGATCCAGCCGGGTTCGAGCCCAAGACGGTTTTCGATCTCCGGGTTCTCGACCTTGCGAGTGGGCGCATGATGGCCGAACCCGAGAAGGCGCGACGATCGGCTCATGGCCTTGAACCGAAGCGTTCGCCGGCCTCCTCGATGGCGTCGTAGAGCCCGTCCAGTTCCTCGCCGGTGATGCAATAGGGTGGCAGAAGATAGAGGACATTGCCAAGCGGGCGAACAAGCAGCCCCTGATCGAGGAAAAACGCGCGCAGCTTCGCACCGATTTCGGCGAGATAGCCGGCAGAGCCGGTGCGTAGGTCGAGGGCCGCGATCGTGCCGGTGGCGCGGCAGTCGGTAAAATATGGATTGTCCCGAAAGCGCTGAACCCCGGCGGCCTGCATCGCGCTCAGGGCCGCGACCCGCTCGGCCACCGGCTCGTCACGCCAGATCTCGACATTGGCCAGTGCCGCCGCGCACGCAATCGGGTTGGCGGTGTAGGAGCTTGAGTGGAAGAACGTCTTCGTCCGGTCCTCGGAATAATGGGCCTGGAAGATGGCATCGGTGGCGAGCGTGGCAGCCAGCGGGATCACGCCGCCGGTCAGGCCCTTCGAGGTGCAAAGGATATCCGGAGAGATCGATGCCTGCTCGCAGGCGAACATGGTTCCGGTGCGCCCCCAGCCTGTCATCACCTCGTCGGCGATCAGCAGCGTGCCGGAGGTTTCTGCGATCTTCTTCAATTCGGCCAGAACCCAGGCCGGATACATCAGCATGCCGCCGGCGCCCAGCACCAGGGGCTCGACGATCAGCGCAGCGGCGCGCCGGTCACGGGAGACTGCCTCGAACCGATCCAGCGTCTCCTGCTCTCGCCCCGCGGTCGGGAAGGGGATGGTGTCGACCTCGAAGAGCAGCGGCTCATAGGCGGCATTGAACACGCCGCGGGCGCCAACGCTCATCGTGCCGATGGTGTCGCCATGATAGCTGTGCTCCATGACGACGATGCGCGAGCGCGGCGCGACGATGTTGCGGAAATAGCCGAGCGCCATCTTCAACGCGACTTCGACGCAGGTCGAGCCGCTGTCGGAATAGAACACCCAGTCGAGGCCGGGCGGAGCGAGACCGACAAGCGCCTCGGCCAGCCGTTCGGCCGGCTCGTGCGTGAAGCCGGCGAAGATGATCTGATCGAGGCTCGACGCAGTCGTCTCGATCGCCTTCATGATGCGGGGATGGCGGTGGCCGTGGGTGACGACCCACCAGGAGGAAATCGCGTCCAGGATGCGAGTGCCGTCGGCCTTGTGCAGATAGGCGCGCTCGGTCAGCACGATTTCAGGGATCGCCGGCTCGAGCGCGTGCTGGGTGAAGGGATGCCAGACATGCGACATCAGTGATCTCCCGTGCACGAGGCGAAGGCGAAGCCGGCAATCATTGCGTCTCGCAGCGTTTTGTCCGTCAGCGGGTCGAGATGAGGCAGCCTGCCGAGCTGCGGCACCCCGCCCATTTCCACGATTGTCCGTTGCGTATCGGCCATCTCATCGCCGATGAAGGCAATGCCGGCCAGCGGGATGGAGCGGGCGCGCAGGGCCTCGATCGACAGCAGCGTGTGGTTGATGGTGCCGAGCGTGGTGCGGGCGCACAAAATGACCGGCAGCCGCCACTCAGCGAAGATGTCAATGAAGCTTGTGCGCCGGTTGAGCGGCACCATCAGCCCACCCGCCCCCTCGATGACGAGCGGCGTCGGCAGCACGGGAAAAGTAAGATCGGCAGCCTTGATCGCCACGCCGTCGATCTCGGCCGAACGATGCGGCGACAGCGGGCTCCGCAAGCGGTAGGCTTCCGGCAGCACGCGCTCCGGGGGCAAGCCGGCAAGCCGCGCAACCACCTCGCTGTCGGTCTCGTCGTCGAGGCCCGATTGAACTGGCTTCCAGTAGAAACCGTCGAGCAGGCCGGCGAGCCCGGCCGCAAACACGGTCTTGCCAATTCCGGTGTCGGTTCCGGTGATGACGATGCGTTGGGTCATGCCGCCTCGGTCATGTTCGGGTCGACACCTCGACGAGCGCCTCGACCATCGCGGAAATGTCGGCTTCCTCGACGTTGAGCGTCAGGGAGATGCGCAGGCGCGATGTGCCCTCGGGCACGGTCGGCGGGCGGATGCCGCGTATGTCGATGCCGCGCGCCTGCAGTGCCGCCGCCACCGCCATGGTGCGCCTGACGTCGCCGATGACAAATGGCTGGATCTGCGATCCGCTGGGTGTCACACCGCAGCGCTCAGCCAACTGGCGGCCCGCGAACGCGATACGCTCATGCAACTGAACACGGCGCATCGGCTCGTCAGACAGCATGGCGAGCGCTTCGCGCGCCGCGACCGCCATCAGCGGCGATGGCGCGGTGGCGTAGATGAACGGCCGGCAACGGTTGACGAGATAGTCGCACAGGATTCGCGGTCCGGTGACCAATGCGCCGGACGCGCCAAGCGCCTTGCCGCATGTATGAAGCGCGACGATGTTGTCGCGTCCCCCGAAAGCGCCGGCCAGCCCCCGGCCGTCCAGACCCCAGACGCCGGTGGCATGCGCCTCGTCGACGACGATGAATGCCTCATGCCGATCAGCGAGCGCGAGCAGGCTCTCCATAGGCGCGCAGTCGCCATCCATGCTGTAGAGGCTTTCGACCGCAATCCAGACGCGCCCCGTGCCGCTGTCGGCGCGCCAGCGCGTGATCGCATCCTCGACAGCATTGACGTCGTTGTGTGCGGCCAGCACGAACTGGGCGCGGCCGGCCTGGGCGCCTTCATGCATGCTGGCATGGGCGAGTTCGTCGAGGACCAGCAGGTCGCCCTTCTGCGGCAGCGCCGTCAGGAGAGCGAAGTTGGCGATGTAGCCGCTGCCGAAGAACAGCGCGCGCTCGGCTCCGAAGAACGCTGCCGCGTCCGTCTCCAGGGCCTCGTGTTCGGGCGCGTTGCCGCGCAGCAGCCGCGACCCGGTGGCGCCAACCGGCGTGCCTCGCGCAATCGCCGCCGCGACCGCATCGCCCAGTCTCCTGGAGGCGGCAAGCCCGAGATAGTCGTTCGACGAGAAGTCGAGCCCGGCGCGCGGCGACAGCGTCCGCAGCCGGTCCTTGCGCTGCAGTCCCTGCAAGGTCGCATCATAGCGGGCGAGGGGTGCCCCGCTCATTGCGCCTCGAGTTCCATCGGCTCGATGCCGAGGCGCCGGAACAGCAGAGTATCCTTGTCCTCGCCGGGATTGTCCGCCGTCAGCAGCGTGTCACCGACGAAGATCGAATTGGCGCCGGCAAAAAAGCACAGGGCCTGCATCTCGTCGGTCATAGCGGTGCGGCCGGCGGAAAGCCGGACATGCGATTTCGGCATCATGATACGCGCCAGCGCGATCACGCGCACGAATTCGATCGGCTCGATGGGCCTGGCGTCGGCCAGCGGGGTGCCGGCGATCGGGATAAGCATGTTGATCGGAACGCTTTCGGGATGCTCCGGCAGATTGGCCAGCGTGACCAGCATGTCGATCCGGTCGATTGTCTCCTCGCCCATGCCAACAATGCCGCCGCAGCAGACCTTGATGCCGCTGTCGCGGACATTGGCGAGCGTGTCCAGCCGGTCGGCAAACGTCCGGGTCGAGATGATCTCGCTGTAATAGCGTTCCGACGTATCGATGTTGTGGTTGTAATAGTCGAGACCGGCCCCTTTCAGTCGCTGCGCCTGGCCGAGGTCGAGCATGCCGAGGGTCATGCAGGTCTCCATGCCGAGCGCCTTGACGCCTTCGACCATCGCGACCACCGCATCCATGTCGCGCGCCTTGGGATTTCGCCAGGCCGCGCCCATGCAGTAACGGGTGGCGCCGGCATCGCGCGCCTTGGTCGCCTCGGCGATGACGCGCCTGACCTCCATCAGCTTCGATGCCTTCAGGCCGGTTTCGTGATGTGCCGACTGGCTGCAATAGCCACAATCCTCCGGACATCCGCCTGTCTTGATGCTGAGAAGCCGGCTGAGCTGGACCTTGTTCGGATCGAAATTCTGGCGGTGAAAGGTTTGTGCCTGAAACAGAAGGTCATTGAAAGGCGCGTCGTGGAGCGCTTGGGCTTCCTCCAATGTCCACATCCTGTGGTGGTCGAAGGATTGAGCCTCGGGCATTGTTTCTTTCGAAATTGCTGCGCGCATTTCCATCCTGTTCCTTGCGTTGTGGCGATACGGGCGCGCCTTTGAAAAGGGCGGATCACGGTCGAGAGAAGCTGGGTAGGCAGGGTCAGCCTCGACGATCAAGGCTCATGGCAGTCGAGACCGATATCGAGGATCGGCGCGCTATGAGTCAACCAGCCGATGGAGATCAGGTCGACACCGGTCGCGGCGACGGCTGGCGCAGTCGTTGCGGTGATCCTTCCAGACGCCTCGGTGATCGCCCGACCGGCGACCATCGCCACGGCTTGGCGAAGCTCGTCGACCGACATGTTGTCGAGTAGGACAGCGTCAGGGGCGAGCGCCAGCGCCTCTTCCAACTGGGCCAGCGTGTCGACCTCGACTTCGATCTTGACGAGATGTCCGACCGTGCTTCGCGCCCGCTCGATTGCCGGGCGAATGCCGCCGGCGATGGCGATGTGGTTGTCCTTGATCAGGATGGCGTCATCAAGGCCGAAGCGGTGGTTGGAGCCACCACCGGCGCGCACGGCGTATTTTTCGACGGCTCGTAGACCGGGCGTCGTCTTGCGCGTGCAGACGATCTTTGCACCATGGCCGCGAACCGCTGCGACGACCGATGCCGTCGCCGTGGCGATGCCGCTCAGATGGCTGAGAAAATTGAGCGCGGTCCGTTCCGCCGTGAGCGTGGCCCAGGCCGGGCCGTTCACCGAGGCAATGATCTCGCCTTGCGCGACGTCGCTGCCGTCCGGCCGATGCACGGTCATTTCGACATTCTGGTCGATCAGGCGGAAGGCGAGCATCGCCAGGTCGAGGCCGGCGATTACTCCCGGCTGGCGTGCCGAAAGCACGGTCGTTGTCCGATGGTCCTTTGGCACGATGGCATCGGTGGTCAAGTCGCCGGCCCTGCCGAGATCTTCGAGCAGAGCCGCCCGCACCAGAGGCTCGAGCATGATTGCGGGAAGCGGCGAGAGGTTCATCATGCGACGCTTTCCAGTGCTGGGGAGGATGCGAGTTCCCGCGCTGCGGCAATGGCCACGTCGAACGTGATTTCGGAACGGCGAGCGACGGTTGCATGATGCGGAAAGTCGGTCCGGAAATGAGCGCCGCGGCTTTCCCGGCGCAGCAAGGCGGCAATCGTGATCATCAATCCAACGGCGGCGGGATCGGACGTCGCATCCTTGCGCTGGGCGACCGGCAACAAGGCGCGTGCAGCCTCTTTCAACGCTTCGCCATCTCGCGTGACGCCGAGCGCACGCGACAGGAGAGGACGCAAAGGCCTTGGATCCGACGCGGTCGGGTCAGAGGCCAACGCTGGCTTTCCGCCGCCGTCAGGTGACCCGGCGACGCTTTCGGCAACCCAGCGCGCGCAAACGACGGCCTCGGTCAGCGAGTTGCTGGCGAGCCGGTTGGCGCCGTGCAGGCCGGTGGAGGCAACTTCTCCGCACGCCCAAAGTCCTGGTATCGATGTGCGCCCGGCCAGATCCACGGCGATGCCACCCATGTGGTAATGCTGCGCCGGGCGGATGGGAATGAGATCACGCGCCGGATTGATGCCGGCCTTGCTGCAGGCTGATGCGATCGTCGGAAACTGCCGCGCGAATGTCGCACCGGGCTTTTCCCGTACATCGAGGAAGACGCGATGGCCGTCGGCAAGATGTCTCCAGACGGCGCGCGCCACGATGTCGCGCGGTGCGAGTTCCGCCTCACGCACGCCGTCGAGAAAACGCCGTCCTGTCTCGTCGACGATGGTTGCGCCTTCGCCGCGAACCGCCTCGCTGATGAGCGGCATCGGACGGCCCGGCCCGTCAAGCGCGGTCGGATGGAACTGGATGAATTCCAGGTCGGCAAGGACAGCGCCCGCGCGCGCCGCGAGCGCCAGGCCCTGTCCGCGGCTGCCCAATGGATTGGTTGAGTCGTGGAACAGCCCGCCGATCCCGCCGGTGGCGAGAATGACCCGTCCGGTGGCGAGGAACACCGGACCCGTCGAACAACTCGCCAGCACGCCGGTGATCCTGCCGTCCTCCACGGCCAGCCGGCGCGCTTCGATGCCCTCGACGACTGCTATTGTCGGCGTGGAGCGCACGGCGGCGACAAGTCCGCGCATGACCTCCCGTCCGCTGCCATCACCTCCGGCATGAACGATGCGTCGCCGGCTGTGCGCGGCTTCCAACCCGAGACGCAGAGCGCCTTCGGGCGTGCGATCGAAGCGGACCCCGAGCCGCGCCAGATCCTCGATCGCGGCGGGCGCGGCGTACACGATGCGCCTTGCTGCTTGCGCATCGCAAAGTCCGTCACCTGCGGCGAGCGTGTCGGCAAGATGGAGCGCCGGTTCATCATCGTCGCCCAGGCTGGCGGCCAGCCCACCTTGCGCCCACGCACTCGATGCGTCCGCGCCAAGCGGGGACCTTGAAAGGAGGACCACCGGCTCCGGTGTCAGATGCAGCGCGGTCATCAGCCCGGCTATGCCGCCGCCGATGATGACCGGCCGGCCGCCGAGATCGCGGACGTCCATGCTCATACGGCCAGCATCCGCTCGACAGCCAGCCGCGCGCGGCCGGCGATCTCGGGTGCGATGGTGACGACATGCCGGTTCTGCTCGAGCGCGGTGCGGATGTTGGCGAGCGTAATCCGCTTCATGTGCGGGCACAGATTGCAGGGGCGGATGAACTCCACATCGGGATGGTCCACCGCGACATTGTCGCTCATGGAACACTCGGTCATCAGTACGACCCGCGTCGGTTTTTGCTGCCCGACATAATCCGACATGGCGGCAGTCGAACCCGAGAAGTCAGCTTCCGCGACTACTTCAGGCGGGCACTCGGGGTGCGCCAGCACCGTCACGCCCGGATGACTTTCGCGCAACTCTCTGATGTCGGCGGGCGTGAAGCGCTCATGCACCTCGCAATGCCCTTTCCAGGCGATGATCTGCACGTCGGTCTGGGCGGCGATGTTCTGAGCCAGATACTCGTCCGGCAGCATGATCACCCGGGGGACACCCAGCGACTCTACAACGGCCTTCGCATTGCCTGAGGTACAGCAGATATCGGACTCTGCCTTCACTTCAGCCGACGTGTTGACATAGGTGACGACCGGCACGCCCGGATAGCGTTGCCTCAGCAACCGGATGTCCTCGGCGGTAATCGAGTCCGCCAGCGAACAGCCTGCGCGCAGATCGGGAATGAGCACCGTCTTTTGCGAATTGAGCAGCTTCGCCGTCTCGGCCATGAAATGCACGCCAGCCAGCACGATCACATCCGCTTCGGTCGACATCGCCTTGCGGGCAAGGGCCAGGCTGTCGCCGACGATATCCGCGACACAGTGAAAGATCTCCGGCGTCTGGTAGTTGTGCGCCAGGATGACGGCGTTTCGCTGCCGCTTCAGATCGAGAATGGCATCGATATCGCCGGCAAATGCCGGCCATTCGATCGGGGGGATAACGCGCCGGACGCGGTCGTACAAAGACGCGCTCGAAGGCAGGATGGCGCTCATCGAGCCTCCGATTATAGTCTGCAAGAATATAAGGCATATATCCTTTATGACTATAAGAGATGTCAAGCCCGCATAAGCGGCAATTTTGTCCCGGCCACCGGCCTCTCATCCAGAATGTCGTGGCGGAAGCGGTAGAGCTGCGCTGGCCGGCCGCCGGTCTCAGTGGTCGTCTCACCGGTCTTTTCAACCAGCTCCTGCTGTTCGATGAGCCGGCGAAAGTTTGGTTTGTCGATGAGCCTGCCGGAGAGTGCTTCCACGGTTCGCTGCAGCTGCAAGAGCGTAAAGAGCGGCGGCATCAGTTCGAACACGACGGGCCGGTATTTGATTTTGGACCGCAGCCGGGCAATAGCCGTTGACAGGATACGGCGGTGATCGGCGATCATGGATTTACCTGGAACCGCTGTAGGCGCGGCTGAATGTCCGCCGCGTACCGCTTCCTCCACCAGCATTGCCTCGTAGAGAAGTTCGTAGCGCTGCAGCGCGAACTCCTCGTTCCATGACCGGTCGTCGAAGCCGAAGGCGATAGCCGTGCGCCGCCGGCGATCGAGCCGGATGGCGGTTTCGTCAGCGCTATCCGCCCATTCCCTCAGGCGCGGCCGCACTTCCAGCACCGCCGCCGGCGCGCCGGAGCGATGATCCTCCCAAGGAAAATAGTCGTACCAGCTTGCCCAGGAAGCGGCGCCCGCATCCTCGATCTGCGTAAGCGCGAGATAGCTGATCGAGATCACGCGCTCCTCGGCGCCGATTCGGTCGCGATCGGCGAAGGTGTAGAGCTGTTCGATATAGCCGAGCGGGTGGCCGGTCTGTTGTTCGACCCATCCCCTGAGGCCGGACTGCAACGAACGGTGAGCGAGTTCGAACGGACCTGATGGCAGGGCATTTGCCTGCGGGATGGTCAGAACGCAGGGGACGTTGTTGTTCATGGCGACGACGACGGCGATCAGGTCCGCCTTGACGTTGTTGCCCTTGCCTCCAGATCTGCGTTGCCTGGTCGGCTTTTCCTGATGGTCCATGATTCCTGATCTGGCTGGGCTAAGTTCCGCTGCGGAAGCAGCTGAACCGATTTAGATTGGTTTTCTACGATAACTGCCGGCGCGTCAACATCACGCTAGGAGGCGGCTTTCCAGCATGACGCCAATCGAATGTTGGCGCGCTTCCCGACGACTTTAAAGGGTTCTGTCGCAAACATTTTGGTAACGGTTGACCGGCATGAGAACGGCGTGCAAGTCCGGAGTTGCTTCATGTTCAAAGGCCGCCACTTCGATCGGTCCGTCATCCTGCTCTGCGTGAGATGGTATCTGGCCTACAATCTCAGTCTGCGTGACCTGGAAGAAATGATGTCTGAACGCGGCATCACCGTCGATCACTCGACTGTCAATCGCTGGGTCGGGCGCTTCACGCGGCTCGCGGAACGTTTCAGCCGGCGGAAGCGAGCCGTGACAGGCAAGTGGCACGTGGACGAAACTTACATCAAGGTTCGCGGCCAGTGGATGTATCTGTATCGCGCCATCGACAACGTCGGCGATACCGTAGAGTTCTGGTTTAGCGAACATCGCGATCTGCTGGCCGCCAAACGCTTTCTGCGCAAGGCCCTGGGCCAGCATGGTCGACCAGACCGCATTGTCATCGACGGCAGCCAGACCAACCGGGAAGCGATCATAGCCTGCGACGGGGAGAATCGTCTGCAAGACAGGTCACAACGAACGGTGAAGCCAATCCGTATCCGGCAAAGCCAGTATCTCAACAATGGGATCGAGCAGGACCATCGCCGCATCAAGCGGCGTATCCGTCCGATGCTCGGCTTCAAATCGTTCCGGTCGGCAGCAGTTACATTGACCGGCATCGAGATGGTTCACATGATGCGAAAGCGACACGGGCGTTTTGCCTTCAATCCGGCGCCAACCCGAAAAGAGCAATTCGAAGCAATCGCCGCCTGAAAATCCGTCTGGCGTAAGACGCTTTCTGCGCGCGAGTAGAGTTTGCGACAGAACCCTTCGAACTCGTCGCGCAACGCGCTGAGCGCACTGTTCCGTTTCCTCTCTGTCCAACGAGGCAAAGCCAAGTACGAACTCCAAGGTCTCGTTCTGCGGCGATGTCACGTTAACTCGCGGCTGTCGCAACGAGGCGCAATTGGCTCTGTGACGGGCTCAGGCAGCGATGCCGGCCTCGGCTTTCCATTGTGCCATGCGCAGCAGATGAATCTCTGGGGGCCCCATGCCTTTTGATCTGAACCCATTCCACAAAGACGCGGATCGCCATGCGATTTGGCCGTGCCTGCATGGATAGCACTAAAAAGCCGCCATATGTCGTCGTCCCTAGGAGGCGAATCCCTAAAGACAGTCCGTGCAGATTTACTATGATATAAAAATATCATACAGTCGATAATATTATTGATGTATCATACGGCGTCATTGTTGGCTAGAGTAGGCGGATTGGAAAATTCAACAGACGAGGACACCAATGGAAACCACTCAGCGCTTGGCATTTGATCCTTCGACGAAGCCGCGGGCTCGCGACCTGGGGCTACCGTTTTCCGGAAAGACCGGTTCCTATAACGCCATAACCGATGTTGCCGGCGTAGAGGTAGGCTATTCAACTGTGATCAGCGACGCGGCGGCGTCAGGCAGAGGACCGGCGCGCACCGGTATCACCGCCATCCTTCCGCGAGGCCGCGCCGGTCCTCTTCGGGCGCCCGTCTGGGCGGGATTCCACTGTCTGAACGGCAATGGCGAAATGACCGGGACGCACTGGATCAAGGAGGCTGGCTATTTCACGGGACCGATCGCGATCACCAATACTCACAGCCTTGGAACCGTTCATCAGTCGATCCTGGAATGGATGATCGACAAGCCTGATACCGACGCCGGGCCCTACAAGTTCATGCTCCCGGTGGTTGGCGAGACATGCGATGCCTACCTCAACGACATGGACGCCTTTCACGTTAACGCCGCGCATGTGAAAGAGGCTCTGGATGAGGCTTCGAGCGGACCGCTGGCCGAGGGGAATGTCGGCGGCGGGACTGGAATGATCTGCTTCGAGTTCAAGGGTGGCACGGGAACCTCGTCTCGGGTCGTCGACGTGCTCGGTTCGGGCTATACCGTCGGCTGCCTTGTGCAGGCGAACTTCGGAATTCGACCCCTCCTCAAAATTCTCGGCGTTCCTGTTGGTGAACACCTCACATCGAGTCGGCTCTTTGCCGGTGAGCAGGGTTCGATCATCGCGGTAGTGGCGACCGACGCGCCACTCATGCCGACCCAGTTGGAACGGGTCGCTCGACGGGCGGGCCTCGGCATCGGCCGGACGGGCACGCAGGCGGGAGATGGATCCGGCGACCTTTGTCTTGCCTTCTCCACAGCAAACCTGACGACCAGTGAGTCAGCCACAGCACCCGCTGTCGGCGGTCTCGCTTTCTTACCGAACAACAGGCTTGACCCCCTGTTCGAGGCGACGGCTCAGGCGGTGGAGGAAGCGATCATCAACGCCATGGTGGCAGCCGAATCAATGGTGGGGCGCGAAGGCAGGCTTGTTGCCGCGATCGAGCACGATGCGGTAAGGGAGGTTATGCGCAACTATGGACGATTGAACGTATGAGCCGCAAGCAAGCGCCCCCGCCAGCGCCTGCCTCGTTTCCCTTCGTTGAGAAGATCAAGGAACGGCAGGCAACATTCTCGAAGGCGGAAAGTGGCATCGCCGCCTATCTCGTCACGAATGTCCGCGACATCCCTTTTGAAACCGCGGCCTCGATCTCGAGCAAGCTCAAACTCAGCCCTATGACCGTCGGGCGCTTCCTGCGTTCACTGGGCTATGAGAACCTCGCCGCTCTTAAGGAGGAACTCGGCAGCACCATCCATCAGATTGCTTGGCTCGTTGGAGAACGATATGAGCGCATGACGTCTGCCGAGCGGTCAAGGAATAAGACGGACAGTGCCGCGCGCGATCGCTCCGCCAGTCTCGATTTGGAATTGAAGGCTGTCATCAGCGCCTATGAGCAGGCTGGCACTGAACATTTCGGCGAAGCGGCGGAGATGGTCGCCAAGGCCGATCGGGTCTACGTGGCTGGCTTTCAGACTGTGCGCGGCCTGGCCATGGACTTTGCCGTGCGCCTCGAATATGCCCGCCCGAATGTCCGCTTTATAGACGGTGCCAGCGGCACCTACAGCGAGTTGTTCGCAGACGAAACCGGAAGGCCACTCCTCATTGTTGTAGACGTCCGACGCTACGCAAAGCAGGCAATGCTCTTGGCCCGGCAGGCGTCGCAGGCGAATATCACTCTTGTCATAATCACGGACTCCGTGTGCTACTGGGCGCAGGAACTCACCGACAAAGTGTTCCGAATTGCCACCGACGTCGATATGTTCTGGGAAAGTAACGCGCCAGTCACAACCTTCCTCGGTCTTTTTGTGGATGAGGTGATTCACCGTCTTGGCCCTTCGGTCAAAAAACGCAGCGAGCGGCTGCAAAAGCTGCAGGACGCCTTTGGAAGTTTTGCCGATTAGCAACCGGAATACGAGCGTCCTGTCGCTCGTCAAGCCGTCCGCTCACTAACGCAAGGCGTCTGTCAGCCAACTGATAACTTGGGGCAATGTTTATTCCCGCGTCCGATGTGGAGGGCGCTCCGATCTCGATCGCATCCTTCGCGATTGCGATCCGCGAAATACTCCCTCAGGCGAGGCTTCAAGCACCAGCCTAAAATTGCCAAAGCACTTGTGGCCATCCAGCAGCGGCCGGCCAACCGACCCCCAGGCGAAAGTGTAGACGAGAACGAGCATCCGAGACTCGAGCGTACGTGATGCCCAATGATACAGCGCCGAGTAGATGGGGCCGTGAGCCGAGCGGAAAGCTTAGACTGTATGTGTCGGCCGCCCCTGAGGACGGCGCAAGCCGATGGTCTCGCATCGTCATCGCGCAATATCCGGCTCTAGCCGGCAGAGCACGCCGTTGCCCCAAGGCTCGCATCGGTCCTGGTCGATACAGCGGAGGAGCTCTCGAACGGCTCTCCCGTCCTGCCAACGCTTGCCTGAGCGCGCGCGGCACTTCTGGCTGTTGGCTATCGCGAGGTCGAATACCTGGAACTTCGCGCCGAAACAGATCTGCAATCGTTGGCAAGCCTTGACCGACCGGCGCGTCTACTTGCGGCAGCTTGGCTCAGCCAAACGCGGCTCATTGACAATGTTAAAGCCTTCTGACGTTTCGAGTTGCAAGAGCCGCACGGTGGAACCACGTCGTCGCGTGAAGAGGATCCGCCAACTGGACGGGAAATCGGACAGGCGTAGCAGGGTTCGCAGATGCCTAATGGCAAGGTCCTGCGAGGGGGCAAGCTCTAGAAGGGACAAGCCCGGTGACAGCCAGTTGTCGAGCGCAACGACGCGCTGCGCGACGAGCTTGCGTATTGCGACTTGGGCAATTGAAATGCCGCCGTTTAGGCGAATCTCTCCCTCAAATACTCGTTCAGAAATATCCCCTCAGGGTCAAGGTTTTGCCTTTGCTTTACAAAGTCGCCATATCTTGAATAAAGCGCTTCGATGTCAGAGCGGTCGAGGGAATTGAGTTTCCCCCAGTGCGGGCGGCCTTTCACACAGGAAAATATCGCCTCGCAATCGCGGATGAACGGCCAGTAGTCTTCGCCCGCAGCACCCGAGACAGATATCATGGCCGTCTTCCTAAGGTGGTAAGGGCTGAGCAAAATTTCATCGGCCGCGACCGTTCTGTACTCGACGGGAAATATCTGGTCAGGGTATTTTGTTTGAATGAGTCTACGAATTTCGCGCAATACGTGCGGTCCTTCATCGTAGGGTACCGCATATTCGCATTCATTGTGATTAGGCATGGGAATGGAGCCTGGAAAAATCCGGTAGCTGGGGCCGATTCGTTCTCCGGGGTTCTCCGCGACCGACTCTGGCTGCGCCGTTGTCACATTGAGAGTTCGGATTTCACAGACGTCTGACTTTTTGCTCGTCACGCCGAACGTGGAGGTATCGGGCAGGCTATACAGGGAGGCTGAATGTTCCGTCGGACACCAAAAAATTCGAGCGCTACGATTGGCGCTGCACAAATCCTCCAGATGGGACATGCAATCCTCGAAGTCTTCTCTCCAAATTTTGTCGTGTAAATCAAACGAAGGCTGGAGCCTCATAGTGATTGCAAGGATGACCCCCGTCATTCCCATTGAAACGGCAGCAGCCTGCAATGCCGGGGCACTTGAAACATTATTCAATTCGACAATCGATCCGTCTCCGATCGCTAGCCGCATTCCTACGATGGGTCCCGCAAGGCATTGCAAGGTGTTGCCGCTGCCATGGGTTCCGGTAGAGACCGCGCCGCTAATGGTCTGGAGATCTATGTCGCCTTGGTTTGGCAGAGCCCATCCTGCTGCCCGCAGTTCCGGACCAATGTCACAAATTCGCGTGCCTCCGCGCATCGTCACAAGGCCGGTCTCGGAGTCTATCGATTCAATTCCAGTCAATCGTTCTGCCGAGATAAGGACGCCGTCTGTTGGTACAATCGGCGTGTAGGAGTGCCCGGTTCCCACGACGCGGACCGTCAGCTTTGTGGCTGCCGCAGCCTTGATTGTCAGCTCACCGCTGGCGAAAATAGGCTGCTGATTGCTCGGGTTTGCGGCCCGAGCTTGTCGGCCGCTCGATCCCCAGCGTCGTTTGCGGCGGAAGCTCACCCGCGTGCAATTGAAAGACTCGTTCATCCAGTTCCTTGTCTGCTTCCGTGAGCCGATGGTTCAGGCGAAGGTAATCCGTCCAGGTCGGGGTGCGGAATGTCTCTGTCCACCGCAAAGGGTCTTGGAGATCGCGCTGGAGTGTCCACTGCCGAGCACCGACGCGGCTATGTACATGCCGCCGCTCGCGCATGAGTCCCATGAAGGCCTCGACATTTTCAACCGAGACCAAATACTCGATCTTGACAACAATGGGACCGCTTCGTGGTTTCAGATCAAGCGCAACTGGCGGCGCGCTGAATTGCTCCAAAGGATCTGGCTCGGAGTCGCGTCGTTCGCGAAGAGGAAACAGCACGCCGACCGCAGCGACCATTAACAGAGCGCCGGCCGAGCCCTCTAGTGCCCAGCTCAGGGAGTGGTTCTCAGCTACCGTGCCCCAGATCCAACTTCCAGCCGCTATGCCGCCATCCACCAAAGCATAGTAGATCGCAATCGTGCGCCCTACCACCCATCGCGGGCTCGCCAGTTGCACGCTGATACCGAGCCCGGACCAAGCGGTCACCCAGCCCGCGCCGCCCAAGGCCAATCCAAATGCCGCAACTGGAATTGAAGAGGTCAGAGCAAGAAGGAGCGAGCACGCAGCGCAGGCGAGAGACGCCAGCCTTATCAGCTGCTCTTCAGACAAATGCCGTCTGAATACGCTGTTCGAGATGCCAGCGAGGACAGCGCCTGTCCCGAAACCGGCCATGAGGGTGCCATAGGCCAGGGGTCCTCCTCCCAACTGATCACGGACAATCAGCGGCAGCAGCGCGAGTATGGCGATGCTTGCCAGTCCAAATAACGTTCCGCGCGCGATCGCCGCTTTGATTTCCGATGACATCGCCGTGAAGCGCAGCCCGTCATAGATCGCCGTCCTCAACGGCTCACGCGGGAGGGGCGAGGAGCGAACCTTCCATTTGCAGCGCCATAGGGTGCCCAGGGGCACCAGGTAGCTGAGCGTGGTCAGCGCGAACGCCGTCAGCAATCCAAACGAAGCAACGACGATACCGCCGAGCGCCGGACCTACAGTCCGCACGGTGTTGAAGCCGACGGAGAGCAGGGTAACCGCGGCCGGAACATCGCGTCGCTCGACAATATCGCCAACCGATGCTTGCCAGGCTGGATCGTTGAGAGCCGCACCGCTGGCGATCAGGAAGCTGAAGCCAAGGATCATCCACGGATCGACAAAACCCAAAGCCACGGAAATGGTCAGCATGGCGGATGCTGTCGCCATAAGGCACCGGCCGGCGAACATGACTCTGCGGCGGCTGAAATTATCCGCAACCGCCCCGATGAAGACGGAAAAGATGAACGCCGGAAGGTTCGATGAAGCCTGCACAAGCGCAACCATCAAATCGGACGTCGAGATCGTTGCCATCAGCCAACTGATGGCAACAGTCTGCATCAGCCAGCCCAGACTAGAAACCTGCGTCGCGAGCCAAATAGAGCGAAAGGTCGAGTTCTGGAGCGGTGCAAACGTGGCCGGCGAAACTGCGTTTAGATCGCCGCCCGCTGTTGTGCTCATTGTTCAACCCTACCTTCAGTCTATTCACAGCTTCGCATGAGGCGGAATGGTTTGCCGCGCATTAATGAAACGGAGATTCCATTTTTGTCGGCTTTTCGATCTTGGTTCGCTGATCAAAGTGTTGAGCGGGCGGGAGTTTTCTTCCGTGATCCAGTTGCTATCCGCTGTTGCCAACGGTGACTTTGGGACAAACGAAACCTGCAGCTTGATCCAGCCCCGTCACGGGAACTCAAAGTTTAACCTGTAGCTTAGCTCGCTGTCTCGGCGGAGCGCTCGCGAAAAACGCCTCCCGACGCAGGAATTCTGCAAAAAGAGAGGAACGCCGCCGATTACGAACTTGCGTCGCATTAAGAGAAGCCTCTTCTAATGACGAATGCCCCGTCCGGCGTGCTCAAGGAGGCCGAAATCGAACGCCTGATGACGGACACGCTGATGGAAAGACTGGCCGCAGCGGACGCGCTGAGGAAGACCGCCGGGAAGAATGGACTCCGGGGCCAGAATCTCAAGGCTGCAGGATCAAAGCGATTCAAGGCCATAGTGAGGAAGGCGGTAAGGGACGTACTGGAGGGCGTGGCGCGCTCCGAAAAACTGGATCCCGCCGCCGTCACATTGCTGGCGTCAATCAGCGCCGTTGTTGCAAGGAAGAGACCCGAGTTGTCGGAGCGGAACATGGAACTCTTGGTGGAGGCCATGCTGCCCGCTAACGATCCCATGTCGGCAGTCCGGTCCAAGGTCGAAGCTGACAATGCCAGGGCGCGTGTGAGCCGAGGAAGTCCCCTGCCTCACGAGCGCCGAGCTAGCTGAACTGGCAGGCCATAGCGCCCGCAACAGGAGCGCGACGGGTTCCCGGTGGAAGGCCGAAAGGAAGACATTCTCCGTGCAGCTAGGCGGCCGCGAGGAAACGAAATTGTTCTGAAATTTGGCGGTAACTATTCCACGCAAAGCCCAAGCGTGACCGTCAAGGGAAAGGTCATCAGCATCGGCAAGAACGTCCCTGTCGTTTACGACGGACCGTCCGACGGCGGCACTAGGACATATATCGAAAAATACGCCGTTCTCAAAATTGGAAATATCAAAGTGCTGCTCACAAACCAGCCCTACGCCTATATCGATCCCGATTATTTCCGGGCCGCGGGGCTCGATCCCGAAAATGCGAAAATCATTGTCACCCGCTCTGGGTATCACTTCCAGCTTAATTTCGCGAAAATTGGCCGCGTCGTCACCGTCGATACGCCTGGAATGACCACGTACAGCATCGACCAGTTCCCCTGGCGCCACGCGCGGCCGTTTTACCCCTTGGACAGGATCGAATATAAGCCGCGCCAATACGTCCAACTTCCCAAGTGAGCTGGCTCAACAAAACCGCGCGTCCAAATTCACGAGCATGTTTGCACTGACGAGGGAAAACCCTGATCGACATGTCGACAACCACTGGCTCCTTCTCGTGAGGCTCAGGCGGGAAGGCGTTCGTGAACGACAAGAAGCTGTTCCGGCACGGGAGGAGAAGCTCGCCGTTCGCAAGCCATGGCGGTCGCAGGCCGGCGATCGGGAAGATGCTGGTGTCGCTAAGCGCTAGCGCTAGTTGCCCGACCGGCGTCGAGGATAATCCTTGCGCCACAGCACATTGCACCCATTCAGTGTCACGTCCGGCTCAATTTTGCAAAAGTCGGCCGCGTTGTCGCGGTGGATAGCTGGGTCACTTCGCACGACATTGACAGGCAATGCGCGGTCGCTTCTCAGGACCAGCTATCGATGGGTCTTACAGAACGCCAGGCCAAATCTGCCGGTTGCTGGTTACTCCTGGATAGGAAAGGAGAAGCTTGCCTTAACCCGGTCCATAACGACCATCGTTTTGAAGCCCTTGATATCATGATTTTCGTAGAAAAATCGGCGGGTAAACTGCTCGTAATCCTCCATGTTCTTCGCCGTCACGATCAAGATGAAATCAGCATCCCCCGTCACGTAATATCCAAGCATCACATCCTTGGTTTTGCGAATTGCAGCCTTAAATCGATCCACAATGTCTGCCCGCTCACGTTCGAGCGACACCAAAACGATCATCGTAAGTTGTCGCCCCACAGCCTTCGGCGACACGATCGACACATCGGCCTCGATTACGCCCGCCTCCCGCAATTTCTTCAGTCTGCGCTGGCACGCTGTCGGTGAAAGGTTTGCAATGTTTGCGAGCTCCTCGGAGGTCAAACGATTGTTGTGCTGAACGGCCTCCAGGAGTGCAAGGTCGGCGTTGTCGAGTTCCATCGGATCATTGTCCTGCGTTGCGGGCCATGTTCTGCAGGATTTCTGCTTAGCCGTGGGCAACTGCGCCGTCAACCGCGGTCTCGGATTGGCTAATTTACACCTTACCAAGTCTCAGCGGGCGACCACGGCATCCTAAGGAAGTTCGGAAGCTTCGCGACCCGCTTCCCACAGAACGGGAGAGACAACGCGCACGGCATTTGAAGGATTTACAATGACCATCAACATCAAAGACATCGCTGAAAAGGACCGCAACTCGGTCCTGCATCCTTTCACGCAGCTCAAGGACTTTGCCAGCGGCAAGCTTGGCGAGCCGACAATCGTCGAGACCGGGAAGGGGATCCGGATCCAGGATGCATATGGCAACCAGCTGATCGACGGTTTTGCGGGTCTGTACTGCGTCAATGTCGGCTATGGCCGCACCGAAGTCGCCGAGGCGATCTCGCGTCAGGCCTATCGTCTTGCCTACTACCATTCGTACGCAGCACACACGACCGACGAACTCGCAATTCTTTCCGACCGTCTGGTGAAGATGGCGCCGGGCAAGATGAGCAAGGTGTTCTACGGTATGTCCGGGTCGGACGCCAATGAGACGCAGGCCAAGCTCGTCTGGTACTATAACAACCTGCGCGGCAAGCCGACCAAGAAGAAGATCATCTCGCGTGAGCGCGGCTATCATGGCTGCAGCGTCGTCGCCGGCTCGATGACCGGCATGAGCTTTTATCATGACCATATGGACCTGCCGCTGCCGCAGGTCGTCCACACGGGCGCGCCGCATCATTATTGGGGTGCGGAGCCCGGCGAAACTGAACGGGAATTCTCTGCCCGCCGCGCCGCCGAGCTTGACCAGTTGATCGAGCAGCTCGGTCCCGACAATGTCGGCGGCTTCATCGCTGAGCCTGTGCTTGGTACCGGGGGCATCACGCCGCCGCCCGAAGGGTATTGGGCAGCCATCCAGCCTGTGCTGAAGAAGCACGACGTCCTGCTGATCGCTGATGAAGTCATCACCGGTTTTGGCCGCACCGGCTCCATGTTCGGCTCGCAACATTACGGCATCGAGCCTGACCTCATCACCGTCGCCAAGGGCCTGACCTCTGCGTACTTCCCGCTCTCGGCGGCGATCGTCGGCGAGAAGGTCTACAAGGTGCTGGAAGACGGCGCTGACAGGGTTGGCGCTTTCTCGCATGGCTACACCTATTCAGGTCATCCAATTGGAGCCGCCGCTGCCAACGCGGTTCTCGACATCGTCGAAAGAGAAGATCTCCCCGGCAATGCTCGCGACGTCGGTGCATTTTTCCAGGCGCAGCTGAAGCAGAAATTCGCGCAGTTGCCGATCGTCGGTGAAGTGCGTGGTGTCGGCCTCATGGGCGCGATCGAGTTCGTGGCTGACCGCAACAATCGAAAGCGTTTTGATCCGGCGCTCAAGGTTGGGGCGCGGATTTCCAAGGCTGCCCGCGACCGCGGTCTTATAGCGCGCGCTATGCCGCACGGCGACATTCTAGGCTTTGCCCCGCCGCTCGTAACAACCAAGTCAGAAGTCGAGGAAATCGTTGCAATTGCCGAAAGCGCGGTCCGCTTCGTGATGGATGAGCTCGTCCGTGAGGGCCAGCAAATCTGAACCTTGGCAGCCGGGGCATTCCCGGCCCAATTGCTTGAACCGATTGTCACCATCTGCCGCATCACCATGGAAACAGGGCAGGGGTCTAAGACCTGCCCTGACCAAAGAATACCGACCGTAAATGCCGGCGTCATCACAGAAGGGAAGGGTAGCCTATGACAGCTGCCAAGCTTCATATCAAAGCGGGCGTGCCGCCCAAATCTGTCTACAACCCCTTTGACGGGTCTTTGATAGGATCGATCGACGTCACGGATGCAGGCGATGCCGGCGAATGTCTCGCCCGTGCCCGGCGTGGTGCAGAGCTTTCGCGCGACCTGCCCAGGCACCGCCGCGCCGCTATTCTTGAAGGCGCTGCGCAGATTGTCGAGCGCAAGCGCGATGTCTTTGCCGAAACCATTGTCCGCGAAGCCGGAAAGACAATCGTTCAGGCACGCAAGGAAGTCAGTCGCTGCGTCAATACGCTGAAGCTGTCGGCAGAAGAAGCCAGGCGCAACGCCGGCGAGATCGTGCCCTTCGATGCTTTTGCGGGATCAGAACAGCGCCAGGGCTGGTTTACGCGCGAGCCGCTTGGCATCATCACGGCAATCACCCCGTATAACGATCCCCTGAATCTGGTGGCTCACAAGCTCGGTCCAGCGATCGCAGGTGGTAACGCTGTCCTGCTGAAGCCGTCGCATTTGACACCATTTTCCGCCATCAATCTTGTCGAGGCTCTTTTGGAAGCCGGCCTGCCTCAGGACGTCATCACCGTTCTTCATGGTGACAGGGAGTTGGTCACTGCCTTGATCTCTGCCCGCGACGTTCGCATGGTGTCGTTTACCGGTGGATTTGCGACCGGCGAGGCGATCAGCCGTTCGGCAGGACTGAAGAAACTCGCGATGGAACTTGGCGGCAATGCCCCGGTGATCGTGATGAATGACTGTGAGTTCGACAAAGCGGTCGAAGGCTGCGTATCCGGCGCGTTCTGGGCCGCTGGACAAAATTGCATTGGCGCCCAGCGCATTTTGGTTGAGACAGCTCTCTATGAGCGATTTCGTGATGCCTTCGTCGCTGGAACAAAAAAACTCAAGGCTGGAAATCCTACGCACGAGGACACGGATGTCGGTCCGATGATCTCGACACAGTCGGCCGAGCGCACCGAAGCGGCGGTCAATGATGCTATTGCCGCTGGAGCCAAGCTGCTGTGCGGCCATCGCCGCGATGGATCGCTTTATCATCCCACGGTGCTGGAAGGCACACCTCGAAACTGCGGCCTGTGGCACGAGGAGGTGTTCGCGCCTGTTGTCATGCTCGCCCCCTTCGACACGCTCGATCAGGCTATCGAGATTGCCAACGAGCCCGAATACGCCTTGCATGCCGGCATCTTCACCAGCAATCTCAATGTTGCACTCGAAGCGGCAAGCAGGATCGAAGCTGGCGGCGTTATGATCAACGATTCCTCCGACTACCGCTTCGACGCCATGCCTTTCGGCGGTTTCAAATACGGCAGCATGGGCAGGGAAGGCGTTCGCTTTGCCTACGAAGAGATGACGCAGCCGAAGGTCGTGTGCATCAACAGACGGTAAGCGGGCGTAACCGGGCTGAAGAGGACCTAGTGGTCGCAGGGAAGAGGCGTTGAAATCTTATGCTGAGGCGGTGCGCCAGCTCACATCAGCACGCGGTGGGTGGAATCACAACCCAAAGTGAAATCCACCTGAGTGCTTTCAAACAGGGGCATCGATAGCTGGGGGCGAGACGTGATTTGTGCCCCAAAATTGCTGATTGAGAGGGCGGTCCGAAGGCATTGAGTGTCCGACCGGCCCTAGGAGGAAACATCAGTGCATGCAAACCTGCTCCCCGAAACCGTCAATGGAAGTGGTGCTGTCCCAACGCCGCAGTGCGTGATGAAGGGCAACTCTGCTGGGTTTCTGGAAAGCGTTGACCAGCACTTCCGCCATGCCATGTCCTTCCTTGACCTTCCGGAGGGGCTATCGGAGCGGATCATTCAGTGCAACTCGACTTACACGGTCCGGTTCGGCGTGCGGCTGCGCGGCCGGATGTACAGCTTCGTGGGGTGGCGATCGGTTCACAGCGAACACTGCGAACCTGTGAAAGGCGGTATTCGCTACGCCTCAAATGCCGATGCCGAAGAGGTCGAGGCAGTGGCGGCCTTGATGACGCTGAAATGCTCGCTTGTAGACGTGCCCTTCGGCGGTTCGAAGGGCGCGCTCAAGATCGATCCACGCGAATGGACATCGCAAGAACTTGAGCGGATCACTCGCCGGTTCACGCAGGAACTCAACAAGCGTGGCCTTATCGGCCCTGGTGTCAATGTTCCCGCCCCCGACATCGGCACCGGTGAGCGGGAGATGGCCTGGATGATGGATGAGTTCCGTCGCGCCAATCCCACTGATGTCATCAACGCGCGCGCATGCGTCACCGGAAAGCCGCTTTCGAAAGGCGGCATCGCTGGCCGCACGGAGGCGACTGGCCGCGGGGTGCAGTTCGCCATTCAAAGTTATCTCCGTGATCCGCGTACGCCAGGGATTATTGGAGGGCGCGACCTGGTCGGGGCCACTGTCGTCGTGCAGGGGTTTGGCAATGTGGGCTACTATGCAGCCAAGTTTCTCGCAGAAGAAGATGGCGCGCGGGTCATTGTCGTTGCCGAGCGCGACGGCTATGTCGCCAACCCTGAAGGCATTCCCGTTGAGGCGTTGAAGCAGCACCTGATACGCACCGGCAGCATCCTTGGTTTTGCTGGTGCTAAATCGTTCGCCGGCGACACGACGGGCATCCAGGAGCAATGCGACATCCTCATCCCCGCGGCGATGGAAAATGCCATCGATAGCGAGAATGCTGAGCGCATCAAGGCGCATCTTGTCGTCGAAGCTGCCAATGGGCCGGTCACCTTCCAGGCCGATCAGATGCTGCGCTCCCGAGGGGTGACAATCCTTCCCGACCTCTATGTCAATGCCGGCGGCGTCGTTATCAGCTATTTCGAGTGGGTGAAAAACCTCACGCACATTCCCTTCGGGCTGATGGAACGGCGGCGACGCGAGCGGCGCAACCTGACGATCGCCCCAGCGCTTGAGCGAATGACCGGCAATCCATTCCCGGCCGACTTGCGCGACGAATTCCTGGAAGGGGGCGCTGAGATCGATCTTGTTCGCTCCGGCCTGGAAGACGTGATGCGCAGCACCTGGTTGAACATCGCCGATCTGCGTGAGGTACAGCCGGAGCTCGGCGACTACAGGACTGCCGCCTATGTGGCGTCAATTCGCAGGATTGCGGCCGCCTACGAGGCCATAGGGATTTGAGCGCCTTGCGAGAAGGTGGGTGCATTTAGCTGAGGTCACTGCTTGCCGCTGCCGTCCGGTCCCCTCCCATTGACCGCGACATTTGCGCGGCGCGCCCTGCCGGTCCAACTCCCGACCGGCAGGGCGCTTTTTGAGGCGCCGGACGGTCAAGGCTTATCACCTGGGAGCGAGAACCTACACAGCGAGGGCTTCGTATACATACGACCGGAGTTCACCGCATCGTCGAAAGGGGTATGGGGTCCGTCTGCGATACGCCTGAGCCTCGCAAAGCTGCGAACGTCGCAATCTCGTAGAGATGGCGATCAGAGCTTTCGACATGTCCGCTGGCCTCGATCCCCGCAGATAGTTGAATCTGCTTCGACAGGTTTGGGAGTCTCCATTCGATCAGATCGGGTCACGCTCTGGTGGTCGCAACGTTTGCCCTAAACTACGAAATATGAAACATATGTTGCACACTAGAGGCGTTTGCGCTAGAGCTATCTTTGTGACGGCCGGACCAACAAGGAGGCCGGTTGTTGCTCGTACGAGCAACCACGGTCTCGGAAGACGCCGCGCCACATGCCAAAGAAACCAACCACAGGGGAAAAGCATGATTAAGTTTGTGGCAATGACGACAATGATCGCATCCGTCGCGATTACGTCTGCCGGATTCTCAAATGTAGCCCGTGCCGGCGAAGTGCTTGACCGCGTGCTTGCCACAAAGACGCTTACTGTGGCGGTCGGGACCGATTGGGGACCCATGTCGCATTTGAATGAACAACACGAACTTGAAGGCGACGATATCGACGTTGCCAAGGGGATTGCAAAATACCTGGGCGTTAACGCGACATTTGTGACACCAAGTTGGGACATAATTGCTTCAGGCAAGTGGGAAGGTCGCTGGGACCTTGCAATGGGCCAAATGACGCCGACAAAAGAGCGGGCTGAAAAGTTCGACTTTGGGATTTACTTCTATGGACCGGTGGTTGCCGTTGTTCACAAGGATAGCAAGGCAGAAAAGCTTTCCGATCTTGATGGAAAAATTATCGGTGTTCCGTCGGGCAACGTCGCTGAATCCTATGCCCATCATGACTTTACTGCCGGCTGGTTGAACGCAAAACCCATAAGCTATCAATTTACCCCCGGTCAGGTGAAAACCTACGGGTCCAGCAATATTGCGCTCGACGATCTTCGCCTCGGAGATGGCGTCCGGCTAGATGCTGTTTTGGGCGACGATACAATTTGTCGCGGAGCGATGAAGGCGGGCTATCCTATCAAGGTGCTTGGCACTCTTTTCTCGGCGCCAGGTGCTGTCGCTGTTCTGAAAGGCGATAAAGAATTTTCACAGAAGGTCGAGGCGGCCCTCCAGAGCATGAGAGATAGCAGAACCTTATCCGAGCGTTCCATCAAGTGGTTCGGAGTAGACTACAGCGTGGATAAGTAAGTCCAGCAAACAGTAGCGGCGGCCCGGGTTGTTCCGGACCGCTAGCAGGCTGTTGAAAAAGTCGGAAATGCCGAGATCTACCATCCCAAACACACCACTTTCTGCGCTTTTGCCGAATTGATTTTCCGCTGGATCTATCGAAAGGGATCGATTTTGCGTGGTAACCATCTCCGGAATCCTATTTCAACAGCCTGCTAGAGGTAGAGGGTCCACATGCTTTATTCAGATACGGTTGAATCTGAGGTGCTCGTCCACAAGCCGTGGTTCGTCGCTTCGGTCTTCGCGGTCGTGCTGGCGATCTTTCTCATGTTCAACCTTGCTGGTACGACGTTCGGCGACCTCGTGCGGCCCGTCATCGGCGATCCTGCGCAAAGCGGATTCTATGGCCGTTTCGTAATCGCCTTCGTGATTGCCGTCATCTTTTGCGCCAATATCGTGCTGATCGGCTTTGCACGGTTGACGGTGCAAATCGGCATCGTGTGGCTCGAGCTACTGCTCCTGTTCGTTGCCTTCTTCAACTCCTTTCACCTCAGTATGCCGTTCATCGCGGAGAATTTACCGTACCTGATCACCCAAGGCGCGATGACAACGATCTACGTTTCGACAATTTCACTCGTCTTTGCATCTCTCATCGCCATCGTCGCTGCGGTAGCAAAACTTTCCAGCAATGGCTTCGCCTATGCCATCGCCAGCTTCTACACGTCGTTTTTCCGTGGCTTGCCGCTCCTGATACAGATCTACCTAATCTATCTGGGGCTGCCGCAACTGGGCATTGTAATTGATGCCGTTCCGTCAGGCATCCTGGCGCTGTCGCTTTGCGTAGGCGCCTATATGACAGAGATTTTTCGGGCCGGCATCCAGAGCATCGATCGCGGCCAGTGGGAAGCCTCCCGTTCCATGGGGTTCGGATTTGGCCTGACTATGCGCAGGATCATCCTGCCACAGGCCCTTCCGGTCATCATTCCTCCAATGGGCAACACCTTTATCGCCATGTTGAAGGATAGTTCGCTCGTCTCGGTGCTGGGCGTGTGGGAACTGACTTTCCTTGCTCGCACGATCGGCCAGCCAACCTTCCATCACATGGAAATGCTGATAACTGCCTCGATCATCTACTGGATCATGTCGGCCTGCCTCGAAGTGGGCCAGGCGCGGCTCGAACGTCACTTCGCAAGGAGTAAAGTGCGATGACCGCCAACAACGTGAGTCGGCTTGCAGGCTTTGCTGAAGCCAGTCGGACCCAGTCGATTGGCAATGTAGAGCTACCTTCACCTCAGCAGTCTTCCAGCCCAAAGCAGGGGGCGATGAATTCCGACAAAATTATCGAGGCGAGGAACGTCTCCAAATGGTATGGCACGTTCAGGGCCTTGACGGATATTAACCTAACCGTCCGCAAAGGCGAACGCATCGTCATCTGCGGCCCCTCCGGATCAGGTAAATCGACGCTGATCCGCTGCTTCAACAGGCTCGAAGCACATCAGGAAGGTGAGATCGCGGTCAACGGGATCCGCTTGCACAGCAAGATGCGTGACATCACTGAGGTTCGCAAGAATGTCGGCATGGTGTTCCAGCACTTCAATCTCTTCCCGCACATGACCGTGCTGATGAACTGCATGGCCGCCCCGATGTGGATAAAGGGTGTGCCGGAAGCCGAGGCAAGGAAAACGGCCTTGAAGTTCCTGGAACGGGTGCGCATCCCCGAACAGGCAAACAAATATCCGGTTCAGCTGTCGGGAGGACAGCAACAGCGCGTCGCCATTGCCCGCTCGCTGTGCATGGAACCTGCCATGATGCTGTTTGACGAGCCCACCTCGGCGCTCGATCCAGAAATGGTTTCGGAGGTGCTCGACACGATGACGAGCCTGGCGCGCGACGGCATGACCATGGTCTGCGTCACCCACGAAATGGGGTTCGCCCGCGCCGTCGCCGACCGGGTGATCTTCATGGACGTCGGCCGGATCGTCGAAGAGGCTCCGCCCAACGAGTTCTTCACAAACCCACAGCACGACAGAACAAAACTTTTCCTGAGCCAGATATTGAAGCATTGACGAATATCGTCGCTGAACGGCGGCCAGACAGGCCAGACTGCGCTGAACCAAGAGAATATCATTCATGCAAGATCGGCATACCTTCGGAATCCTCGAACTCGATGACGGCCTGCCAGCCGAGAGCCACCTGCGCGTGCCGCGACCGGGATCGCTATTCCACCCGATGACCTTCGGCCATCAAGTCCTGACTGAAATTGTTCACGGAGCCTGGCCCGATTTGATTATCCGGGGGGACACTTCGATTCAAGGTGCTTGCGTCGCCGCTGCTAGGCGACTTGCCGACCGAGGTGCCGGCGTAATTTCCGCGGACTGCGGTTTTTTTATTCGGCATCAGCAGGCGATTGCCGCTGCGGTGAATGTTCCTGTAGTCACGTCCAGCTTACTCCTGGTTCCTTCGTTGCTGCGTCAGTTAAGATCCGACAGAAAACTTGCGGTTGTGACTGCAGACTCGACCCACTTTGGCGAAGACCTCCTTGGCCTAGATTGTCCAACTGAGCGCGCTAGAGTGGTAGTGGGCGGCATCGAAGGTGGTGAATACTTATCGAATTCAGTGATGCGCCCCCCTCTCTTGACCAGTGTGAGCCAGATCGAGAAAGAGGTTACCGAATGTATCGTAAAGCTTCGCACTGCACATCCTGACATAGCTTTGCTGCTTTTGGAGTGCACTGGATTCCCATACGTCGCAAACGCGATCCGCCTGAGTACTGGCTTGCCCGTGTATGACATTACAGATCTTTGTCGACTAGCCATTGCTTCTGTGGCTTGAGGAATATTGTTCAAACTGTCGCGTTGATCAGTGATACATTTGCGGTGGCGGGACAACTCAGTGACAGCGAATGAAATGGCTATTTTACAACTTTGCGGGGGCAAGCTGAATATCTGTTAAATGCAGGGGGCGGCGGCGTTTCTTTTTCTCGCGCAAACAACCCGCCCTATTCTGATGGACGTTTTTTTGAGGAGATTTACCTGGATGAACAATTATTTGGCCGTTTCCAAGCCTCATCCGCTTAAGGCTATGGCATTCGATCAGAAAGACTACGACAGCCGTATTCAACGCGTGCGAGAAGAGATGGCGGAGGCCGAGATCGATGTGTTGCTGATCAACATCCTCCCCAACATTTGTTATCTGACGGGCTTTCAGACCCTAGTATCGGATTGGTATTCTTGCTTGATCGTTCCTGCGCAAGGAGCCCTTGTACTCCACGTCTGCAGCCTGGAGGTTGATCTTTGCCGCGTGCACACCAACATTGAGCGCATCGAGTCGATATTGTGGAGCCGGATGGACGAGGCTGGGGCGGCATTAACCTCAATCATAGGCAGTCTAGACGTAACACCAAAGAGAGTTGGTCTGGAGAGCCGTCACAAAGGGCTCACTCCCTGCGCCTATGCGGAACTGAAGTCGGCCTTCCCGAATGCGACAATGGTGGATGCATCCGACATTGTGACACATATCCGCGCTGTAAAGTCGCCCGCAGAGATTGCCTATATGCGCAAGGCCGGGCTGTATTCAGTAACTGGTCTTGCGGCGGCGGAAGAAGCTATCGCCGAGGGCGTCATGGACAACGATATTGCCGCTGCCGCCTCTGCGGCCATGATCCGCGCTGGTAGTGAATATTTCTCCATCGATCCTATAATTCGTAGTGGCGAGTGGCACGCGGTTGTGCATTCGTCGTTTCGAAGGAACAGGCTCAAGACAGGCGACCCGATTATCATGGAGATGAGCGGCGTCCATGAGCGCTACAACGCGCCACTCTATTCCACCGCTGTCTTGGGTCGAGCGTCCGACGACACTCGCTATCTGGCTGATATCGCACTGCACTGTATCGAAACGCTCTACAGCAACCTTAAGCCGGGTCGAACTATGCACGATGTTGTGACGAGCACAAAATCCGAATTAAGGGGCCTGGACGAGCGAACGCCCCTAGGCCCAACCTTGGCCTATCCCGTCGGACTGGCGTTCCCCCCATCTTGGCCGGAATACTCGATTTGGATCGCGGAGGGCTCCGACAAGATTCTCACGCCCGGGATGTGCTTCCATGCTGTCCAGTCGTTCAGAGTATTCGGGGAAGTCGCGGCCGGTTTCGGCGATTCTATCGCCATTACAGACACCGGCTACGAAATCCTCACTCCCCATACTAAACGCCTTCTCGAGGTGTGATCAACTGATCGGGAATGTGTCACTCCTAGGACGATCGCGTGCAAAATCGCGACCATGGGCGCCACATTCCCCAGACCGGCCGCTTGCTTGAGGTGAAGTTACCGATGAAGACCGATCTTCTTCCTATCATCGATTGCGCCGGTTCGCCCCGTCAGCGGGGGTGCGCTCACGGTGAAGCGCTGCGCGCCGTTATTATTGAAAAAATAGCACGATGGCACGATGCCATAGGGGAAGCCTATGGCGTCCCTGCCAAAACGTTCATTCCGCGCTTTATGGCAACGGCTCGTTTCATTGATGCGGTAGAGCAATATACGCCTGAGCTTGCCGAAGAGGTAGCTGGAATCGCGGAAGGCTCGAACATAACCAGCGAAATGGCGTTCGCGCTACAATTTTTGGATGAGGAGTGGTGGTTCGGCAAGTCGACCGCCGACGGGCATTGCTCTAGCCTCGCAATCGCGCCCCGCGGAGACACTGCGACAATAGTTGCTCAAACGATGGACCTGCCGCAATGGCACGATGGCGCGCAGGCGCTGCTGAGACTACAGGATCCGGACGTCGGCGAGACAATGGTCTTCACATCGGCGGGTCTGATAGGGCTGATGGGTATTTCTCACCGCGGCGTTGGCGTCTGCGTCAATACGCTATCGCAACTTACCGTCAGCTCGACGGGGTTGCCGGTGGCGTTCGTGATGCGCGGGGCGCTCGCTTGCACGAGCGCTACAGAAGCAGTCCGGTTCCTTCAAGAGGTCCCCCATGCCTCAGGCCAGAATTATCAGCTTGGAGACAAACACAGCATCGCCACCGTCGAATGCTCCGCGGGCAAAGTAGTGCCCCTCGCGGTTAATTCTGGTTACTCCTTCCACACCAATCATCCGCTCGGAAGCGACGATCAACGTGCGCCGACAATCTCGCTCGCGGGAAGCGATAGTTCCCGTGCCCGCCTGCAAAGCCTGCGTCTCGATCTCGAAGGCATGGAGGTTACGCGAGATCGGGCCAAGTCGGCGCTGACTGCATGTCGGCCGGGCGGCGAAGTTTCCATAGTCGCCACGCCGGCAGCTCGGTCGACGGATCCGATGACTATCGGCGCGGTCGTCTACGAGGTTGGGGAACAAACTTGCCTTTCAGTCTGTGCCGGACCGCCGAGCCACGAGGAGTGGCGGGAGATCAAGGTAGGTAGGTAGCGCCTATCAGGTCACAAAGATCAAGAGCACATCTGTCCACAATCCAAATGCCATTAAGTAGGTGGCCTGCCTCACGCGCAGGAAAGATCGGCTCTTCGGTGCAGCTCCGAAGTGAGGCAAGAGGACAGAGTGAGAGTAGATACTGTCCTGAAGGTTCTGCAAAAAGGTTTGGAGCGAGGCCAGCGCCTGCCCTGAAGTGAGGCGGCTGGATCAGGCTGCACCTCTCCAGGGCTGGGACAGCTCTTGCCGATCTATATGCGGCCGTGAAGCAGGCTGGCGATGTCACGTTAACTCGCGGCTGTCGCAACGAGGCGCAACTGGCCGTGTGACGGGCTCAGGCAGCGATGCCGGCCACGGCTTTCCATTGTGCCATGGCGTCCAGTCGATGGATATGGGTGGCAAGGGCGGAGCGATGGGACCGGGGTGGAACGAAGTGATTGCGGACGGCGGAGAAGACGGCGACGAACTGTTGTAGGCCCCCTGGGGACCGGAAGCCCTGCATCGCTCGCTCTCGACGTCGTAAGGGTAGGTGCGAATTCTCGGCGCGATTGTTGAGGCCCTTGTGCGAGCGATGCTCGATCGCCGGCATGATCTGACGTCGGGCGGCGGCATAGGAGCCGAGTTTGTCAGTGATCATGCGCCGGGGCGGACAGCCGTGCCTTTTGAGAAGACGCCTCAGCAAGCGCCCGGCCACCTTGGTGTCGCGGCGCGTCTGCACGATTTCATCGAGGATATAGCCGTCCTGGTCGACGGCGCACCACAGCCAGTGCTTCTTGCCGCCGATGGTGATCACGACCTCATCGAGGTGCCAGATGTCGCGGCGGCTCGGCTTCTTGCGCCGGAGGCGGCGGGCGTAATCCCGCCCGAATTTCATCGCCCAGCGTCGCACCGTCTCGTAGGAGACGACGACACAACGTTCCAGCAGCATCTCCTCCACCAGGCGCAGGCTCAGCGGGAAACGAAAATACAGCCAAACCGCGTGAGCGATGATCGCAGGCGGAAATCGATGGCGCTTGTAACTGACGGGCGGCTCGCTCATGCCAGCCCATCTACACGGACTGCCGTCACGCCGCGGTTAACGTGACAACGCCCAGAAAACGCCCTCGGTGACCCATTCCAGTTTTCCATTCCGGGGCTCTCATCCCATTCGGGTGCGAAGCTCAACAGGGCGATCCGCACTGCCGTGGGCTGGTCGTCATAGAGAGATTCATTTGAATTGCTGTCGGAAAAATAAAACGTATGTTGCAGATCAAGCCTCTTCGAGGTAGATCACGGCTTCATTGTCCACATTATCCCCTAGGAGGAAGCTGCATGACCGTATCGCGTCGCCCGCCGATTGAGACCGGCGCGCGTTTGCCGCCTAAGATCGCCGAAGCGCAGGAGACACGAGGCTCGATCTTCGCCTTGGATCTCCGTGGCGAAGTCGCGCGGCCGCACAAGGTGGGCCCATTGGATTCGGTGTATGTGCCTGCGCGCGACGGCGTGCGGCTAGCCTTGGACGTCACGCGTCCAATGGGTGACGGCGAAAGTGCGAAGCGCGATACAATTCTGGTGATGACGTGCTATTGGCGCGGCCAAAACGGCGAGCCTTCGAATAGATATGCTGACCTGTTTGTCCCGCACGGCTACGCCGTGGTTGTTGGAGATGTTCGTGGAACCGGCGCTTCTTTCGGCGAATGGCCCGGCCACCGCACTCGCGACGAGATCCTGGACTTCAGCGACGTTTTGGACTGGATCGCTGCTCAGCCATGGTCCACGGGTAACGTGGTCGGCTATGGCCTTTCCTACACTGCCAACTCCGCAACCTGGATGGCGTCGTTGGGCAATCCCGCCCTGAAGGGAGTTGTGGCACGTTTTGTTGATTACAGTATTTATGAGGATATCGATTTCCCGGGCGGAATCCGCAACCTCACGCAACTCCAGTGGGACAGCCAGCTCAAAAACCTGAACCACAATGTGTCTTCCAAGAATACTGGTGAAAGCCAACCCTCGCGGGGCGTTCGTCCCGTTGGGGAGGCGGCGGAACTGACCGCCGCCTTGTCCGAACACGAGAAAGCGCCCTCTCGCCCGCGTCTGCAGCAGAGTATGGACAAGGACGAGTATTTTGGCATGGACGCCTCCGGGTTCGACTGGTCACCACAGACGGCGGCAGAGTGCATATCTCGCTCTGGTGTTCCAATTCAAAATTGGGGCGGTTGGTTCGATTCTGTATCGGCGGAAGGATCTATTCGCCAGTTCCTGCTACAGTCAAATCCGGCGAGCATAATCATCGGCCCATGGAACCATGGTGCCACCGCAGCCACCGACCCGCTCCGTCCCGCCGGTGAGGAGGTCGCTCCCCTCCTCGCGGCCCAGGAGGCGAATTGGGTCCGCTTCGCCGCCGGCTGCTTCGCTGGGGAAGCGGCCGACGAGGGAGGGAAGGTCCTCCACTACTATACGCTCGGGGAGGGCGCTTGGAAATCAACTCGCGCCTGGCCCATTCCGGCAACACGCCAACGTTGGTACACGGCAAGCGGCTCCCGACTCCTAAGCTCATCGACCGACAAGACTGGATTAGAAACGCTGCAGGTCGATCCCGAACTCGCGGATGTGATCTCAAACCGGTGGGAAACTAATGGTGGCGCATTGGAATTCATGGATAAGGTCGATTATGGAGACCGGAGAGAGTTCGACGCGGCGCGCCTCGTCTACACGAGTGAGCCGCTGACGCGGGAGCTTGAGGTCACCGGACATCCTGTTGTCCAATTGGACATCACCTCGACACGCGAGGATGGCGCCTTTTTTGTGTATCTCGAGGCTGTGAGGCCGGACGGGGTGTCCTGCTATATTACGGAGGGTAATCTGCGTGCTCGCCACCGCAAGGTATGGACAGACTCTCCCCTCAGCGTGCTGGGACCGCAGCATAGCTATTTGAGTGAGGACGCTGAACCGCTCACCCCTGGTAAGTCTGCGATCCTGTCATTCACCTTGCAACCGATCTCGGCTCTCATTCCAGCGGGTTATAGTCTGAGACTGGTTCTCGCCGGCAGTGTCAAGGGTACATTCGCCAATGTTCCCGAGGACGGACCACCGCCGTTCCTGAAGTTCCATCACGCCGGCTGCTACATCGACTTACCTATTATTGAACGGTGAGTGGCATCTGGAACTCTTTGACCCGGCGTCTTCATGGCGTTATCAAGCATTCCAATAATGCCCCCGGATCCGGAGGGAAGAGTTGAATCCGGCGGTCACGACGCAAGCTTATCGGCGTGACAGCCGTCAACAGCGGAGATATTTCCGGTCGTTCTGTGTTCGCCGGAATGGGCCGGTTGATAGGCTGGATCGCCGCGCACCTGGCTTTGGAAGCAGGCAGCCCAAACTGCCGGCACCGCGGTGTTTATGCCAGCTCAGGTGATCTGGGATAAAAGAGTACATGCCCTTGAATGTTGCCCTTGATCAATCAGGCCGTTGCTATCCGCAAAAACGAGACGTCCCATTTCTCCTCCTATTCGGTACACCGTGTTCCCCTAGGAGAGGGCCGAAATCTCACCAGCACTCACAATAAGACGCTTGGCTCATACCGGGTGTTATAAAACATTTGTTGCAATAAGTGCCGCATTGCGCTACGCATTCGTTGAAGCGACCAGTCCGGCGCTTCACTTGGAGGAACCCGGTGCCTGCTGCAAAAGCTATGGCGTCGCGAAGCAGCCGGTCGGCGCAAAGCAGATGCAGCTTTACTGCGTCACTCTGTGACCATTGGCGTGACCGTCGTGGTTTCCCGACTGCGATGCAATTGGAAGCCCTTCCCAATGAGCAAGGGTAATAGAGGGAGAACGAATATGAGCATTCTGATAAATCGCAGGCACTTCATGCAAGCGACATCGTCTTTGATCGCAGTAGGTGCGCTGTCTTCCACGGCTGGTGACGCTCGGGCAGCATCAGCGGGTGAGTTGAAAGTCAATATGAGCGGCGGCAATTGGGGCGACGCGGTGATGGAGGCTTATGTAAAGCCCTTCGAAGCTGAGACAGGCGTTAAAGTTATTCCTGTTGTGGCAGACTTCTCATCAACGCAGATCGCGATGATGGTGGACACAAAGAACGTTTCAACCGACGTCGTCAACCTCGGGCAGACCAGTGTGGATCCCCTTACCGCTAAGGGCTACCTTGAGGAAATTGACTATTCTATCTGGAAAAAGGAGGAGCTGGAGGCAGTAGCGGAGTACGCTAAACATACAAACGGCTTTGCCTCGTATGTCTACTCAATGAACATGGCGTGGAACACTAAGAAGTTCCCTTCTGGAAAGTCACGGCCGACAACATGGGCCGAGTTTTGGGATGTTGAAAAATTTCCCGGTGTTCGCTCGCTAACCACCGGCGACGGTGGGGTCGGACCTTGGGAGGAGGCTCTCTTGGCCGACGGAGTTCCCATGGACAAGCTTTATCCCCTGGATATCGATCGTGTTTTTGCTAGCTTGGACAAGATCAAGCCCCATATCCGCAAATGGTGGACGAGTGGTTCCGAGGTCTTGCAGATTATGCGGGACAATATCGCAGATGTGGTGCAGGCCTATGACGGCCGGATAATTTCACTTATTGATGAAGGTGGGCCAATCGAGATCAACCGAAACCAGGCAAAGCTGATGACGGACTACTGGTGCATTCCGAAGGGCAGCCCTAACTCGCAACACGCCCAAAAATTTATCGAGTTTACAGGGCGCGCTGACCGGCAGGCTGCTTTTGCTAAATTAATTGGGCAGGGTCCGACCAACAAAAACGCCTACAACACGATACCCGACGATGTTGCTCGGAAGCTTGCTTCACATCCGGATTATACAGCCTCGAGTTACCCTCTGAATGCGAAATGGTACGTTGAGGTAGGGCCGGATGGCAAGTCTAACAAGGAGCGGCTCGCTCAGCGTTGGAATGAATGGATTCTTCAATAATCCTCAACATTTCACTAGCGTCGGTGGCGCTAGTCCTCTCGGCTACGTTTGCGGCCTCGCTGACTGCAGGCGCCACTTTACTAAACGACCCTGTCTTACCAGGACCGCGCGTCTGGCTGGCGTGTGGTCCTGGCGGAGTATCAAATGAACTTAAACCTGAAAAGTCACCTGCCTACCGAGGATGAAGTGTTGCAGAAACCTCCAGGTCCCACCCAAATCGAATTCTGCAACGTCACAAAGATGTATGGGACCGTCGCAGCAGTTAAAGATATTTCCCTTTCCGTTTTCCGCGGTGAGTTCTTAACCATTCTTGGTCCGAGTGGCTCCGGAAAAACGACAGCATTGATGCTGCTTGCAGGTTTCACGGCACCCAGCCGCGGCGACATTCTGATAGCCGGAAAATCCGTCTCTGACGTGCCCTCATATCGTCGCGACCAGGGGATCGTATTCCAGAGTTACGCTCTGTTCCCGCACCTGACGGTACGCCGCAACTTGGAGTTCCCGCTTGAAATGCGCGGAATTAAGGCTGACGAGAGAACTGCGCGTGTCAACCGGATGCTTGCACGCGTTCATCTAGATGAGTTCGGTAACCGCCTGCCATCGCAGTTGAGTGGAGGTCAGCAACAACGCGTGGCTCTCGCGCGCGCCCTTATTGCCGATCCACCAGTCTTGCTGCTGGACGAACCGCTTGGCGCGCTCGACCGCAACTTACGTGAGCAGATGCAAGTTGAGATCAAGGACCTACACAAGGAATTTGGAAAAACTACAATTTGTGTTACCCACGACCAGGAGGAAGCACTCACCTTGTCCGACCGCATCGTCGTTATGCGAGCCGGTCAAATCGATCAGATCGATACACCGGAAGCCTTATACGACCGGCCGAAAACGCGCTTCATCGCGAACTTTTTGGGTGAGGCCAATATCCTGGAAAATGCCGCGTTCAAAATCGAATCCGACGTCGTGCGGTCTTCTGAGATGGTTGCGATGCTGCGACCTGAGCGCATTAGCGTCAACGCGCGTTCGGCGGCGAGACGCGAGGATGCGGACCAAAGACAATCTGTTTCCGGGACCGTCGAGGATATGATCTATGCGGGACCGCTGAGGAAATACCGAGTGCGCGTGGGGAGCGCGGTGCTGACTGCACGCGAACATGTTGCCTCGGGACAGGAGGTTTTTCGTTCCGGCGATGAGGTTCGCCTTGACTGGCTTCGGTCCGACATTCGGTTTGTCGCTGCCTAACGAGGAGGACGGCATTGATGAAGACGATTCAAAAAATGGGCTTTATGCCAATCCTGCTTACGATGCCAGCCTTGGGCGTCCTATTGGCTGTATTCGGCATACCCTTAATCCTCCTATTTCTAACTAGCATGAATGCACCTGCGCTTTCGCTCGTCAATTATGTGGGATTTTTCGAACAGCGATCATACATCGCGATTCTGTTGCTGACCCTCGAAATAAGCGCGGTAGCCACGGCGATCTGTTTGCTTATCGGCTACCCGACGGCCTACCTAATTGCAGTTTCTGGCAGAGCACGACCAGTCCTTATGGTGCTGGTCTTCCTGACTTGGCTAACAAGCGCTCTGGTTCGCACATACGCATGGACGGTTGTTCTAGGAGACAATGGCCTAATCAACCGCCTGTTGCTAAATGTCGGTCTTATCGACAGTCCGCTGCCACTTATTTACAATCGTTTTGCCGTCTATGTCGGTATGGTCCACATCATGCTGCCGATGATGATCTTACCAATAATTAGTGTCATGATGAGCATTGACAGCTCGTTGATGGCAGCGGCCCGTAGCATGGGCGCCAAACCTTTCACCGCCTTTTTGCGCGTGTACTTTCCACTGAGCATCCCGGGAATTCGAAGTGGTAGCATACTGGTCTTTGTTGTTTGTCTCGGTTTCTACATCACGCCGCAAGCGCTTGGCGGCTTGGGCGATACGATGCTCTCAGCCCTCATCAATTCGCAGCTCACGACCTCTTTGGATCTAGCGCCCACAGCTGCCGCATCCTTCATATTATTGGCAATCACAGTCGTGGTTCTGTTAGCGGTAGGTGTCAACCTCGCCGGTGCGCACAGCCAAGCTGGATCATCTGAGTTAAAGCTACGACCAGACCGACTGCGGGTATTGACCAGAGCAATTCGGTATCTTAACGAGTTTGTCTTACCGCGTCGGGCACGGCGGTGGACGGCGAAGCTCTATCAAACTCAACATTACACTTCCTTGCCGAAAATTGTCGGAGCAATATTCATCGCAATTGTGATGTTCTACCTGCTTTTGCCCGGCGTGATCGTCATCATAATTTCGTTTAATTCGGGAGAGTTCCTTGAGTTTCCTCCCCAGGAAGTTTCTCTCAGGTGGTATTATTCTTTCTTTTCCGACCCTTCCTGGATAGCAGCTACATGGAACAGCTTTCAATTTGGTTTGATAGTTAGTGGTTTATCTACCATCATCGGCACTATGGCTGCTTTTGGGCTCAGCCGCTGCTCGTCCGGCCTGCGTTCAAGCCTGACAATGGTCATCCTGACGCCTATCACCATTCCAGTTATTGTCGTCGGCGTAGCGGTCTATCTCGGGTTAGCAAAACTTGGATTGATTGGGACAAGTACCGGCATCATCTTAGGTCATACAATTGGTGCCATCGGTTATGTCGTCGTAATTGTAATGGCCACTCTCTCCGGATTCGACCGGACGTTAGAACAGGCGGCCATGAGCATGCGTGCCGGACCCATTCGGACCTTCATGCGAGTGACACTGCCCCTGATACGCTCTGGCATAATTGGCGGTGCCTTGTTCGCATTCCTTGCTTCCTTCGATGAAGTTATCGTAACCTCGTTTGTCGGCGGCTATGCAATCCCGACCTTGCCATTGAAGATGCTGGAAAACCTGAAGCAGCAGGTTGATCCAACGATCGCTGCTGTGGGATCATTGCTGACGCTTCTGCCCATTGTTTGGCTGGTAGTTCTCTATTTTACCTTGTGGCGAACCCAGGGCACCTTGCGGAAGCCTGCCATGAATCCGACTTAAGGGTCCACTCGCAGTAGGATCAGTCTGAATGCGAAAGCGAAACTACCGGTCCCATTGTAAGAATGGGACCGGTTACTTCTGGTTCGTTGAACAGTCTCAGCGACAAATACTGAACTTACCAGCAGTGGCCAGGTCTCATGGGCTGATCCGGGCGGGTCCTGGACGCATTATTTTATCTGACACGTTCGTTATTTAGAGAAAGGCGTTCGAAACCAACCCTAGATGGTTTCTTCGTGAGTGCGTATCTCCGTCCTCCTCGGAAGTCTTATTTGAGCAAGCCTCGGAAGGTCAGTCTAGGGCGAACCTCTTCAGGTACCGACTTACGGTCCTCCACTCGTCTGTTTAAATTTTCCGACGAGGGATGGATGCAGCGTATGTGTTCATCGATGATAGATAGCTATCGACGCGTTTAAGTTCTTCAAGCGCGGTCTTGCGGTCATGGCTTGCCAGAAGCCCGCAAAGGACCTCCGAAATTGCCAAGGCGGGTGTGAGTGTGTGGAAAAAGGTGTGGCTCTCGGTCGGGAAAAGAACCGCGTGCTCCGCGATCGTTACGAGAGGCGAAACCTCACTGTCTGTGATCGCGACGACTCCCATTCCTCTTTCTAGAGCTGTCTCCGCAATCTCCAAGGTGTAACGGGAGTACGGGTTTATGGATACCGCAAGCAGAACATCGTCGGCGGTCGCGCGAATAAGCGCATCGCCGCCCGTACCGGCGGGACCATCAAGATGCACGGTCTTTTCGCCCAACAATGTCATCACATAGTGAAAGTGCCAAGCTACCGAATGGCAAGACCGAAGCCCGAGAACGTAAATCTTGCGGGCTCTAGCTAACCGATCGGCAAACTGGCTCAGCCTGGAAAGCGTCTCAGGTTCACAAAGCCGGTCGATCTGGGCCGAGAGGGTCTTGAGCATTCGATACGCCAGACCCTCACCATTCGTTCCGGCTTCGTCTCTTTGCATCGCGCGGGCGGCAAACCCGTCCGCACTAACCCGAATAACGTCAGCGTGCTGGCCGCGAAGGTCTTCGTATCCGGAAAAACCAAGGAACTTTGCGAGGCGCGTCATGGTGGACGGCTGAACCCCCGCATTGCGGGCCAACTCCCGCATGGAAACAAGTGCTACCTCCTGCGGATGTTCGAGAATGTGGCGCGCTGCCTGCTGTAACTGCTCAGACATATCGTCAAACCGCTCAATGATATGGGCGTGGAGAGGACCCTTTTGCAACACTTGCCTCACAATGGCTACGATAAATCAGTTGGACCCTCTCTGGGCCCAAAAGTCAAACTGAGCGAATCCGGTCGTCACAGAATCGCCGTGATCCCCAGTTGTTCGGATCGAAAACAAATGCATCAGGCATCGCTATCATAAAACGATTGTTGCAATTTTCTGCGAAAACTGCAAATCAATAGACATGAAGCACCGGCGCGTCGGCCACAATCAGCCCGAGATCAGTATGACCAAAATCCTTCATCGTTCGATCGGTACAATTTTGCCCAGAGCCGTCGCCGGCGAAGGAATTCACATCACGGACAGCGAAGGCCGAAGCTATATCGATGGCTCAGGGGGCGCGGCTGTGAGCTGCCTTGGTCACAACCATCCAGAGGTGCTCGACGCGATGAAGGCGCAGATGGGCAGGATCGCCTATGCGCATACCTCATTCTTCACGACGGATGTCGCTGAAGAGCTTGCTGAGCAGCTTGTGGAGCTTGCGCCGAAGGGCCTCGATTATGTTTACCTGGTCTCCGGCGGTTCGGAAGCCGTCGAGGCAGCCTTGAAGATGGCGCGCCAATATTTTGTGGAAATCGGCCAGCCTCAGCGACGCCACATCATCGCGCGCCGGCAGAGCTATCACGGAAACACGATCGGCGCCCTAGCAGCTGGTGGAAATGCGTGGCGACGCGCGCAGTTCAAGCCCATCTTGCCGGAGACCCATCATGTTTCTCCTTGCTACGCCTATCGCGATATGCAGCCAGGCGAAACAGCTGAAGCCTATGCCGATCGACTGGCTGCCGAACTCGAGGCTAAGATCGTCGAACTGGGGACCGACAAGGTCATGGCGTTCGTGGCTGAAACCGTGGTCGGGGCGACTCTCGGCGCAGTAGGGCCTGTCGCGGACTACTTCAAGCGCGTCAGGCAGGTCTGTGACAAGTATGGCATCCTGCTGATCCTCGACGAAGTAATGTGCGGCATGGGTCGCACTGGTACGATTTTTGCGCTGGAACAGGAAGGGATAGTTCCCGATCTGTTGACGATTGCCAAGGGCTTGGGCGGCGGTTTTCAGCCGATTGGCGCAGTGCTCCTATCTGAAAAGATCTATCGTTCGTTTGCGGATGGATCGGGTCTGTTCCAGCACGGACATACCTACATCGGTCATCCCATTGCTGCGGCCGCGGCCAACAAGGTGGTTGAGATCCTCAAACGTCCGGATGTGATGGCCAACGTCATTACGATGGGCGACCGGCTCCAGGCGGGACTTGACGCCGCACTTGGTCAATCGCCCCACGTTGGCGACGTTCGTGGTCGCGGCCTTTTTCGAGGTGTGGAAATTGTGGCGGACAAGGATACGAAACAACCCTTTGACCCCGCCCGCAGAATACACTCCAAGATCAAGAAGGAAGCGATGCACCGAGGTCTGATGTGCTACCCGATGGGTGGCACCATTGACGGGGTCCATGGCGACCATGTGCTGCTCGCACCTCCATACATCACTCAGCCCGAGGAGATCGACATGATCGTGGAGCGGCTCGCTGCGGCAATCAATGCCGCCATCGCAGCCTGAGGCGTTGCCATGAGTATTTCACGTAAGACGAAATTTCCTTGTCCGCCGATAGCCGATGAAAACTGGCCTCCCGAAATTGCGGATATGAGGACAGGATTTGCAGGAGCACTCAATGTCTATCGCACCATGGCTCATCATCCGGCCTTGTTGAAGGCATGGGCTCCACTTCGTCAGCATATCGTCAAAGACAGCGCTTTGGGGGCAGTTCGGTCGGAACTCGTAATCTTGCGCACGGCCCATCGTATGGGCTCAGCATATGAATGGGCTCACCACGTAAGTCGCGCTCGTGCCTTGGGCATTTCTGACGAACGAATTCGCGATATGCGGGCATCTCCCGTTGGAGAGGACGGCATAATTGCGCAGGCTGTTGATGCCCTCTTCGATTCAGGGCGCGTGCCCTCAGATATTGAGTGCGCAATCTCATCAGCTATGGGGAAACAAGCAATATTCGACCTGATGGCGACTGTCGGATTCTATTCCGTGCTCGGCTACATATTGATGACGTTCGATACTCCGATCGACGAAGGCGTTGCTGATGAGATCGCAACGCAACCGATCTGAATTGTTGAACCGCAGGTGGGGGTAAATGTGAAAAAAGAACTGCACTTTGAGCTGACCGAGTTTCAAGCTCGTATCAGCGCCGTCAAAAAAGAGATGGCGCACAGAGGGAAAGACATTCTCCTCCTGTCCGAGCCCCCTAACCAAAACTATCTCACCGGCTACAATGCCTACTCATTCTACACGCCTCAAATGGTGATCGTTGCTCAAGATCGCGCCGAACCTATCTGGGTCGGCCGCTTCATGGATCGAGTTTCGGCCACCATGACAACCTATCTCGCGGAAGACAACATCCGCGCCTATTCCGACACCTACGTTCAATCCACCACCCTTTCAGCCTATGATTTCATGGCTGATATCGTAAAGGAAGTAGGGGGGGAAACTGCACGCATCGGGGTGGAGACGGGAGGATATTACTATCCCGCCCGTGGGCATGCTGATCTCACCCGCGCCTTACCCAATGCAGAATTCGTGGACGCTGACCTTCTCGTTGGGTGGATTCGCCTGGTGAAGAGCACGGCTGAGGTCGCCATCATGCGCCAAGCTGGTCAACTTGCCGACGTCGCGATGAAGCGCGTCATCGATATGGTCGAAGCCGGCGTACGTGAATGCGACATTGCGGCTGCAATCTATCACCAACAAGTATCCGGGACGCCAGAGTTTGGCGGCGACTATCCGTGCTGCCCTCCTGATCTTTGCATCGGCGAGCGGTCGATCGCCCCCCACGCGGCCTGGACGGACGACCCTCTGCCGGAGTCCACGGTCGTCAATCTGGAACTGTCAGGATGCAGACATCGATACCAAGTTAATCTCGCTCGTACAATTGTCGTCGGCAAGCCGTCTCCATCTTTCCAGGATCTATCGGAAATAGCGGTCGAAGCATTGAATGTCGGCCTGGAGGCGGTCCGTCCGGCAGAACGTGTTCGGAGGTTGAAAGCGACTTCAGACACGCCCTTGCCCGCCACGGCATTGAGAAGGAATCCCGCATCGGTTACCCAACCGGCATTGGTTTCCCTCCTGCGTCAGGCGAGCGCACAGCAAGCATACGTAAGGGCGATGAAACGATACTCAAGCCCGGCATGGTGTTCCACATGATGCCCGGCCTTTGGCTCGGCAATGTCGGTATTACGATCACGCAAAGCTTTGCGGTTTCTGACACTGGTTTCGAGCCTTTAACGGCAACGCCCCGCAAATTGTTCGTCAAATAGAGGTCGAGTTTCATTATGAACGCGCTAACCAACGACCTGATTTCTGAAGCCGAGCGTGAAGCGGTCGTGCAGATGCGGCACGTTATGCATCGGGAGCCTGAGCTTTCGAATAATGAATGGAAAACCCAGAAGCGGATTATCGAAACCTTGGCACGGTTTGGTTTGACCGAGGTGAAGACGTTTCACAAGACGGGGGTCTACGTTGACATTGAGGGCTCAGCCCCGGGTGCCAATCGTTCGATCGCGCTACGTGGCGACATTGATGCTCTTCCGATCCAGGAAGCCCGCGATGATCTGACTTACCAGTCACAAGTGCCGGGTGTTATGCACGCGTGCGGTCACGACATGCACGGGTCTATCGCCCTGGGTACCGCCCTTGCGTTTCATCGTATGCGTGAGAATTTCTCCGGGAGGATGCGCGTATTCTTCCAGCCGGCCGAAGAAGCGGAGCCGTTGGGCGGCAGGACAGTTGTGGAAGAGAACTTGCTCGCCGGATTTGACGCGGCAGTTGGCTTTCATGTCCGCACCGACATTCCCGCCGGCTCGTATGGCGCACGCGCGGGAGCAGTGACAAAATCCGCCGACCAGTTTTCTGTCGAGTTCACCGGCACGATGGCACATGGTGCCAACCCTCATCTCGGCGTGGATGCCATTGCTATAGCCGGTGCCTTTATCAACGAAGTACAGAAGGTCGTGTCGCGGGAAATGCCGGTTGACGATGGGGCCATTGTGACTATTGGAACCATCCGTGGTGGCGAGGCGACGAACATCATTTGCCCTTCGGTTATGATGACAGGAACGATCCGAACAAGCAGTGCCGAACGGCGAGAGCTGTTAACTCAGCGCGTGCGCCAGATCGCTGACGGTATCGCGGCGGTACACAGGGGGCGAGCGGAATTTAGCTCTCACGCCGGTGAGCCTCCAGTAGTGAACGATGGTGCGATGGTCGCCCTATTCCGACAGGTCGTCGTGCAATCCGAAGGCGAGGAAAGGTATATCGAAGGCTCAGCCAGTTCCGGTAGTGACGACTTCGGCTTCTACTCCGGTTGTCTCCCATCGATCTATTTCTGGTTCGGCAGTAAGGAACCTGGGAACGAATCAGGCGTGCACACGCCGACCTTCGGAGTATCCGACGAAACTCTAATTCCGACGACAGAATTAGCAATCCGATACTGTTGGGAACTCTTGCATTCCTGAACACACTACCCGTCTCCGCCAAGAAGAGCGCCGCGGGAGTGCCGCGCTGCAAGACAAGTCCAGGCGTTTAGTGTCGTCGAGTGAATTATCGTCTGGACCATCGGGAAAGCTCGAAGCTGATCAGCGATTAGCTGCAATACCCCAACAGCCGATAAAGGAGTCAATTCGTGCCATCGCATATCAGTGCCATCCTTGGAATTCTTGAACTCGACGAGGGTTTGCAGCCCGACAGTCATTCCTATCCCCCACGCGATGGGTCCTTGGTGAACCCTGCAACATTTGGCCTGCCCATAATAACGGAGATGGTCGAAGGCGCGTTGGCAGAGACTGTCATTCGAGGAGAGCCTCTGCTTGAAAGAGCCTGTGTGGCCGCTGCCCAGCGGCTAGTTGATAGAGGAGCCAGCGTTATATCGGCTGATTGCGGCTTTTTGATTCGTCATCAGGCAGCAATTTCTGCTGCAGTGAATGTGCCAGTGGTAACCTCAAGCCTGCTCTTCATCCCGACGCTGCTCCGCCAATTAGCACATGGAAAGAAACTCGCCATCCTAACAGCTGACTCACGATATTGCAGCGAAGACCTATTTGGCATCCAACATGTGGACGATCGCAAGCGTGTTATTGTCGGCGGGATCGAGGGTGGAGTGTACACGTGCAACGCCTTGTCCCACCCTTTCGTCAGAACTGAAGTCGATCAGATCGAACACGAGGTCGGCGACTGCGTCGACCGCCTCCGTGCCAAGCATCCCGAAATTTCCACGTTACTGCTCGAGTGCACTGGGTTTCCCATCGTCGCGAAAGCTCTTCGGCGAAGAACGGGATTGCCCACCTACGACATTACGGATCTTTGTAGATTGACGCTTTCCACGGTGGCACTCCCACAATGAAGTCGAAGCATTGTGGCTTCTTCGGCGAAGGATATGGTAATGACCGCTGAAACGCTTCGGTTTGAACTGGCCGAATATAACATGCGCCTGGAGAAGGCGCGCAACGCAATGGAGCAGGCGGGGGTAGATCTGTTGGTCGTTACCGATCCTGCCAACATGCACTGGCTTACCGGCTACGACGGATGCTCCTATTACGTGCCTCAGTGTGTCGTTGTGACGAAAAGCGATGATCCGTTGTGGTTTGGGCGACGGATGGATGCAAATGGTTGTCGCCGCACCGCTTATATCAGCGAGGATAGGATCAGGTGGTACGGTGATGAATACGTACAATCCGACACCCTCCACGCAATGTCCGCTCTGGGGTCGATTATCGCCGATGAAGGGTATGGCTCGTCGATTATCGGTGTTGAGAAAGACAGCTCCTGCTTTTCTGCTGCATCCTTCGAGGCGCTTGCTGCGTCGTTGCCTAACGCAAGATTTCAGAAGGCCGATAGGCTGATAAATTGGCAGCGGTTGGTGAAATCACCTCGAGAGATCGATTATATGCGAGGTGCGGGGAAAATCGTTGAGGCGATGTATCAACGGGTTTCGGAAGTGTTGCGTCCTGGGATCAAGCAGTCTGACGTGATTGCCGAGCTTTCCTATGTGGCAACACGCGGCGTCGATGGCTACTGGGGCGATTATCCTGCCTGCGTGCCGAACCTGGGCGCGGGTGCGGACGCGTCGGCACCGCACCTTACCTGGACTGACCTGCCGATACGAGGCAACGAAGCCATATTTTTCGAGATGGCCGGCGTGCATAAACGCTACCATTGCCCGCTCTCAAGGACATTCTATCTTGGAAAGCCGACCGCTCAGATCTTAGACGCTGAAGCAGCAGTTTTGGACGGCATGCAAGCAGGTCTTGAGAAGGCGGTAGCCGGCAATTGCTGCGAGGACATCGCCAAAGCCTATTCGGGTGCCTTGGCGCGGTACGGTTTCGAGAAGACGAGCCGATCCGGTTACCCGATCGGCATCGGCTACCCTCCGGCGTGGGGAGAAAACTCTGCAAGCTTCCGAGAGGGCGACAAGACGGAACTGCGGCCAGGCATGGCGTTCCACTTCATGTCAGGGTTGTGGTATGGCGACTGGGGCATAGAGATTACGGAGAGCTTCGTTGTCACCGAAGGTGACGTAGAGTTTCTCTCGAGCGTTCCTCGTAAGCTGCTCGTTATAGATTGAAATGGCGTGTCGAAGGTCCAAGGATCAAGACTAGCTGTTTGCTTTCGATGACGCCAAGACTTGGGTGTCTTTGGCGCGCAAGGTCGACTAGCGCGTCGTTGTGCCCACCAGGCGCAACGACCAATGTCACCGCCACACTTGTATTAGAAAATGCTGCGTCACCTTGCTGATCGGATGTGGCCACACCTTCTCGAGCACGGCGATCAAGCCGTAACTCAGCATTGACGAGTTCTTTTCGTAAAAAATGACCACACACACAAAGCAACTCGCCATACGCCAACCAACTGGGTGACGGACTTCACGGGCCGACTATCCGCAAAAAGGGTCTGCCCGTCTGTTGAAATGAATGTTTCAGTATGCAAAGTAATGGGACATATAAGTCATCGATTGAGCCGAGGAGACATCGCATGACAATCACTAGCCAGAATCAAGTCGGTTCGCCGAACGGCTCCGATCCGCGTTTTCCGCCGAGAACTGCTGAGGGAGTACACGGACAGCAATCAGTCTTCAGTTTGGACCTCACTGCAAAAGCTGACGGCAAGAACAAGCTTGGCGAATTAACCTCAGTTTATGTGTCCGCACTTGACGGCGTGAGGATCGCCCTAGATGTCACCCGTCCGATAGGTGACACCGCCGACACCAAACGCGACACCGTCCTGGTGATGACGTGCTATGGGCGGGGCAAGAAGGACGATCCCGTCAAACTGCATAATTGAGGGAGATTATGGATAAGACTTATGAGAACCCGCAAGCAGCTCTCAAAGGCCTGCTGTTCGACGGGATGTTCATTGCGGCTGGCGGGTTTGGCCTCTGCGGTATCCCGGAGCTGTTGATCGATGCAATCCGTGAGGCCGGTACGAAGGACCTGACGATTGCTTCCAACAACTGCGGCGTCGACGACTTCGGTCTCGGCGTGCTGCTGAAGACCCGACAGATCGGGAAGATGATTTCGTCCTATGTTGGCGAGAACGCCGAGTTCATGCGGCAGTATCTGAGCGGCGAACTGAAGCTGGAGTTCAATCCGCAAGGGACGCTCGCCGAACGCATGCGCGCAGGCGGAGCGGGGATTGCCGGATTCTACACCAGGACTGGCGTAGGCACGGTCGTTGCCGAGGGCAAGGAGTCGAAGACCTTCAAGGGGGAGACCTATGTGCTCGAGACCGGCATCGTCGCCGATCTCTCGATCGTCAAGGCCTGGAAGGCAGACACGACAGGCAATCTCGTTTTCCGCAAGACGGCCCGCAACTTCAACCCGCCAGCCGCCACCTGCGGGAGGATCTGCGTCGCCGAAGTCGAGGAAATCGTGCCGGCCGGCAGTCTCGATCCCGATCAGATTCATCTGCCGGGGATCTACGTTCACCGCCTGATCCAGGGTCGGCACGAAAAACGCATCGAACAGCGCACGACGCGCGCAGCAGCTTGAGGAGGCTTTAGATGCCTTGGGACAGAAACCAGATGGCAGCACGGGCTGCACGTGAACTGGAAGATGGAACCTATGTCAATCTCGGCATCGGCATTCCGACACTGGTCGCCAATCACATTCCCGTTGGGGTGCATGTGACGCTGCAATCTGAGAACGGCCTGCTCGGCATCGGTCCGTTTCCGACCGAAGACAAAATCGACGCCGACCTGATTAATGCCGGCAAACAGACGGTGACGGCACTGCCGCATTCGGCCTTCTTCGACTCGGCGCAAAGCTTCGCGATGATCCGCGGCGGCAAGATCGCCATGGCCATCCTCGGCGCCATGGAGGTGGCCGAAAACGGTGACCTTGCCAACTGGATGATCCCCGGCAAACTGGTCAAGGGCATGGGCGGCGCGATGGATCTGGTCGCGGGCGTCAAGCGCGTCGTCGTCGTGATGGACCATACCAACAAGGCGGGCGAATCCAAGGTGCTGAAGGCCTGCACGCTGCCGCTCACCGGCAAAGGCGTGGTTGACCGGATCATCACCAACTTTGGCGTTCTCGACGTCGTCGACGGTGGCCTGAAGCTGGTGGAGCTCGCCGATGGGGTGAGCGATAGCGAATTGCGCGCGGCAACGGACGCCACGATCATCAACTGATCCGGAGCTTGTCGGGTAGATCCCGAACCCGATTGGATCATCAACAGCGGAGGAGCTGCCATGAGCATCCCATCCATCGTTATCGCCAGCGCGGCCCGCACCGCGGTTGGTTCGTTCAACGGTTCGTTTGCCAATACGCCAGCGCATGAACTCGGCGCCGCCGTCATCAAGGGCGTGCTTGAGCGCGCCGGTGTCGATGCGAAAGAAGTCGACGAGGTGATCCTCGGCCAGGTGCTTGCGGCGGGCGAGGGCCAGAACCCGGCCCGCCAGGCTGCCATGAAGGCCGGCATTCCGCTGGAAGCAACCGCCTGGGGCATGAACCAGCTCTGCGGATCGGGCCTGCGCGCCGTCGCACTCGGCATGCAGCAGATCGCCACCGGCGACGCAAAGATCATCGTGGCCGGCGGCATGGAATCGATGTCGATGGCGCCGCATTGCGCGCATCTGCGCGGCGGCGTGAAGATGGGCGACTTCAAGATGGTCGACACCATGATCAAAGATGGTCTGACGGATGCGTTCTACGGCTACCACATGGGGACGACCGCAGAGAACGTCGCCAAAAAATGGCAGCTGACCCGCGAGGACCAGGATTTATTAGCGCTCGGTTCGCAGAACAAGGCCGAAGCTGCACAGAAGGCCGGCCGCTTTGCCGACGAAATCATTCCCTTCATCGTTAAGGGGCGCAAGGGCGACGTCACCGTCGACCAGGACGAATATATCCGCCATGGCGCAACGCTGGAATCGATGACCAAGCTGCGCCCGGCGTTCGACAAGGAAGGCACCGTCACCGCCGCCAATGCATCGGGCTTGAACGACGGCGCGGCTGCGACCCTTCTGATGAGCGAGGCCGAAGCTAGCCGTCGCGGCATCCAGCCCCTGGCGCGCATCGTGTCCTGGGCAACGGCCGGCGTCGATCCGCAAATCATGGGCACAGGCCCCATTCCGGCATCTCGCAAGGCGTTGGAAAAGGCTGGCTGGACTATTGCCGATGTCGAGCTTGTCGAAGCTAACGAGGCATTCGCGGCACAGGCCTGCGCCGTCAACAAGGACCTTGGCTGGGATACGTCGATCGTCAACGTCAACGGCGGTGCGATTGCCATCGGTCACCCGATCGGTGCCTCCGGCGCCCGCATCCTCAACACGCTGCTGTTCGAGATGAAACGCCGCGGCGTGTCCAAGGGCCTTGCCACTCTGTGCATTGGCGGCGGCATGGGCATCGCGATGTGCATCGAAGGGATCTGAAAGGAGGGTGCGTCATGGCCGGGGCCGAGTTCCGTCTTTGCGATGTATCGCTTGACCGGTCGTCCGGTGGCCAGGACGCGCGAGTTGAACGGGAACAGGCGATCGCCATCATTGATCTCCTCGAATGCAACACGTTCATCCCTGTCGGGCACAGGGGCGGCCCCTATGGTCTCAAGATCGAGACCGCAGACGGACGGTTGGCACTGCACGTTACCGACGACAACGGCGTGCATGTCGTTAGCCATTATCTCTCGCTCACGCCGTTCCGGCGGCTGCTCAAGGACTATACCCGCATCTGCGAAAGCTATTACGACGCTATGTGCCGGCCGGGACCTGAGCGGCTGGAGGCAATCGATATGGGTCGCCGTGGCATCCACAACGAAGCGGCTGAGCTGTTGAGAGAGCGTCTCTCCGCCAAGGTCAGCATCGACAAGGACACGGCGCGTCGCCTGTTCACGCTGGTTTATGCGCTCCTCGTCCGCAATGCCGAACATAGAATTCTCTCGAGTTGAACAGCTATTAGATCGCTGCCGCTGACGGATGGTGGTCGGCGCCCCGGTCAATAACCCTGGAAGGAAGTACCAAGTGCATGCAACGTCACCGCAGCCGACGTGGGTCGGCAAACATCAGGCTCGAACCGATACTTCTCAAGCTGTGAGGCGCGCGTGATGCAGGTCAGTTCCGCAGGCTTCTTGGAAAGCGTCGACCAGAACTTCCGCCATGCCATGTCCTTTCTTGATCTGCCCGAAGGACTGGCAGAGCGGATCATCCAGTGCAACTCGACCTACACGGTCCGCTTCGGTGTGCGCCTGCGCGGGCGCATGTACAGCTTCATCGGCTGGCGCTCGGTCCACAGCGAGCATTGCGAACCTGTGAAGGGCGGCATTCGCTATGCGTCCAATGCCGATGCCGAGGAGGTCGAGGCGCTCGCTGCATTGATGACGCTAAAGTGCTCGCTCGTCGATGTGCCCTTCGGCGGCTCCAAGGGTGCGCTGAAGATCGATCCGCGCGAATGGACGCCGCAGGAACTCGAGCGCATCACCCGCCGCTTTACCCAGGAACTGAACAAGCGCGGTCTGATCGGTCCTGGCGTCAACGTTCCGGCTCCCGATATCGGAACCGGCGAGCGGGAAATGGCCTGGATGATGGACGAATTCCGTCGCGCCAATCCGACCGACGTCGTCAATGCGCGCGCCTGCGTCACCGGAAAACCCTTGTCCAAGGGTGGTATTGCCGGTCGGACGGAGGCCACGGGCCGGGGCGTGCAATTCGCCATCCAGAGCTATCTTCGCGACACCCGCACGGCCGGGCTCGATGGCCGGCGCGATCTCAAAGGCGCATCGGTCATCGTCCAGGGCTTCGGCAATGTCGGCTATCACGCTGCCAAGTTCCTGTCCGAAGAGGACGGGGCACGCGTCACCGTTGTTGCTGAACGCGACGGCTATGTAGCCAATCCCGAAGGCCTTTCAATCGAGGCACTCAAGCAGCACCAGATCCGTACCGGCAGCGTTCTCGGCTTCGAAGGCGCCGAGTCCTTTGCCGGCGATATGACCGGCATCGAACAGCGCTGCGACGTTCTCATTCCCGCTGCGATGGAAAATGCCATTCATGCTGAGAACGCGGAACGCATCAAGGCACACTTGGTCGTGGAGGCGGCCAATGGTCCTGTGACCTTCGAGGCGGATAAGATCCTCCGTTCCCGCGGCGTCACCATTCTTCCCGATCTCTACGTCAATGCCGGCGGCGTGGTCGTCAGCTATTTCGAGTGGGTGAAGAACCTGACGCATATTCCGTTCGGGCTGATGGAGCGGCGGCGGCGGGAACGGCGCAATCAGACGATAGCCGCAGCGCTTGAACGGATGACTGGCAAGGAGTTTCCCGCCGATATCCGCGACGAGTTCCTGGAAGGCGGCGCTGAGATCGACCTTGTTCGCTCCGGCCTCGAAGACGTCATGCGCAGCACCTGGTTGAACATCGCCGATCTGCGTGAGGTACAGCCGGAGCTCGGCGACTACAGGACTGCCGCCTATGTGGCGTCAATTCGCAGGATTGCGGCCGCCTACGAGGCCATAGGGATTTGAGTGCCTTGCGAGAAGGTGGGTGCATTTAGCTGAGGTCACGGTCCCCTCCCATTGACCGTGACATTTGCGCGGCGCGCCCTGCCGGTCCAACTCCCGACCGGCAGGGCTGAGGGTATCGACCCAACGCCGCTATGAGTTCGGGTCATGTGGCAAACGCTTCGACGCCTTGAGCGTACTGCAGGCTTCGGCGGCCTTTGAACAACTGCAGCCGTGGGCCGACAAACGCCCGCGGCTCTGACCGGGTCCAGATTTGCAAGTGGGGCCACTAGGGATTCATGCGCCGCTAACTGGCTCGGCTCAGTCGGGACGTGCGCCGAGGCCCTGCATTAGGTTGCCCTTAGTTTGGATTTCAGAGCGGCCATGGGCCCGCAATCTTGGGCACGGACGAAACGGATTAGCTTGGCCACGTCGTCTCTCAGCGATTGGACGAGCTTTTCAAGGCGAGTACTTTCCTCGTGCTAGCGTGGTGCCACGTCTTCTAAGCCTTAGCGATCATGACCGCCAACGATCTCGTCCGACTGGTCATCCTAAATCTCTAGATGGAGCATGCAGCTTAGGCTCATAAGGTCCTCACATCTCCTAAGATTGTTGGCGTTGCTCCTTTTAACAAAAAGCCCACGGGTGGCAGAGGCCAGTGGGTTCGGAACTGAGGCGACGGCGGCTAACAACGCGAAAGGACCTGACTTTGAGAGTTGAGACAGTTGACGCATTTCTGCCTTGTGTGTACCAGTTGGCGCATGAAGCCGATGCAGGATAGCGGCCTGAATAGAGGGAGGGAATCGCCCGTGTCTTGGGCGCGCCCGGGAGCGTTCTCGTTGGGCTACGTGCGCCTTGCCATCGCGTAGCGGCGCAGAAACACCGGCGGAACCACAACACCACAACATGAAAAGCAATTTCTCCAGCCGCAGCATTTTGAAGGGACGCGCAGGCGCACCTCACTTGGTACTTGTCTGCCGCCTTGGGGGCGAGCGCCCCCTTGGCCCAGTCATTCAATAGTTTGCAGCGACTCACGGAAAACAGAGGCCTCATATGTCCAAAAATCACATCTCCCGCGTCCGCGCCAAGGGCGACGCCTTCTCGGTCGGCTTCACGCTCGGTCAGGCCAGTGCCGCTGGGTTTCGGGAGCGCGCGCTGGGTACCGAGCACTTTCGAGCCCTCGATGCCCGTTGGCGGGGATCGGAATATCTGAAGACACTGGAATCCGCGGCCCGCGCGGCCTATCCCCGCTACATGCACGAGATCGAGGGAATTGCTGCGGGCGCCGGGCAGGATTTCGAGACGGTCTTTCTCTGGAACTGCCGGGCCAACCTACGTCTGCCCGAGGACGTCTCCCCGGCGACGAAGGCCGTCGCCGCCACGGGCTGCACCTCCTTGTTAATTCCGGCGGAAGGCAACGGCCCAGCGGTTATCGCCCACAACGAGGACGACGCGTCGGAGTTTCTCGGCGCCTGTCTCTGGGTCGAAGTGGAGCCCGACGAGGGCCTGGCTTGGAGCGGCTTCACGACTCCCGGCGTGCTGCCGGGGAGCGCATTCGGCCTGAACGAGGCCGGGCTCGTTCAGACGATCAACAACATCACCCCCAACGATCTTCAGCCCGGCGTGCCGCGGTCTATCATCTGCCGCGCGATACTCGATGCGAGAGGGCTGGACGAAGCAGTCGAGATTCTGAGGCGAAAGGACCGGGCCAGCGGTTTCCATCACAATCTCGGGGAGGCGAAGACCCGTCGGCTCGTCTCTGTCGAGGCGCCGGCCTCAGGCTGCGCCGTTCGTGAGATCGCCTCGCCTCGAGCTCACGCCAATCACCTGCTTTGCCGGGAGTTCGACGGCCTGAAGCAGACGATCAACCTCTCTTCGCGCGACCGGCAGGAGGCGGCGGACCGAATGATCGCGGAAGGCGTCCTTGCCGGAGGTGCGGAGGCGGTGCTCTTCGATGAGACCACCCCGATCTACAAGAACCGACAGGAGGACGGCTCCCAGACGCTGGCCACGAGCGTCTTTGCCATTTTCACTGACCGGGTCGAATGGCGCGTGCACGCTGCTCGCGACGAGCTAGACACGTTGGGCGGCACGATGCGCGTGGTGTAGTGCGGCGTAACGACTTTTGAGCGGGGTAAGAGCCTTCTCTGAGAGGCCGCGGGGGCGCGAGCGTTATGCGACAGCACCAGGGGATTTGCGTGATCAGACGTTGTCTCGGGCCTACAATCGCCGTGAATACATGTATCGGGAGAGAACTGCATGAGCTCTGAAGCACCATTGCATGTCCACAGCAGCATAGGCTTCGGGATCGCCACCCCCGTGCCCTCGGCCACGGCCGCAGCAAACGCTATGAGGCTACAGGGCGGCAGCGTCTTCGACATGTATCTTGCCGCCCTAGCCTGCGCTTGGGTCGCGGATCCGGCCAACTGCAGCCCTTTTGGCCGCATGCAAGGCGTTTTCTCCGTGGCCGGCGAAGTCGGATGTCTAAATGCTCCGACTGCGATCCGGAGCGTGCCGGAATCGACTGTGCCTATTCCGGGCAATATAGCCGCGTGGTTCTTCTTCAAACGTAGCGGCCGACTGCGCCTTCCAGTGCGTGCTCTGCTCGCCCCTGCTACCGCGCTTGCCCAACAAGGATTTGCACCCACCATGGGCTTGAAGATTGCTATCGAAAGCGAGGGCCCTGCATTGGGTGAACCGCTCAAGGCTATTTATCTGGATGAAACCAGTGCGCCTCGCGAATGCGTCCGAAATCCGGAACTCGCAAATCTACTTCAGATCCTGGCGGAATCTGAAAGCGAGGATGATTTTTGGCGCACTCTGCGAGCGAGGAACCCTGGACCTTGGCGCCCAGAAGAAACTCTCGGCAACCCCGTCCGTCAGCGAGCTCCACGCACGCTCGACCTTGACCCCGACGGGCCGCCTCAGCGCCTCCTCACGACTGGAGCTATCGAGACCTGGGGGACGTGGACCTTGCTTGGCGCGGCGGTGACCGTCGAACTCCGCCGACGCCGCGAGCTGAGTGATTTTTCCCGGGCCATGGAGGCCTATGTCCTGTCCCTTATCCTCTTGCTTGATCAGATACCTTTCGCAGTCGGCACCCTCGAACCCAAGATCGCGCGTCCTTCCGTCGAACTCGATATTTCGTCGGAAGCCACGGCGATTGCAGAACGCGTTATCCGGCTGCTAGATGCGCCTGTCGAAGCGCTGTGGAAGGACTTAAGATCGACCTACTTCCACGGACCGGCCAGTTGGACCGATGACGCCAACACCAATCATTTCGCCATTGCTTCGGGCGACGATTTCCTATCGTTCACAACCTCGATCGGCCCCTGGTTTGGCTCGAAGCTGTCTTGGTGGGGCGCGGCGCTGGGCTTTAGCTACGCAATGAGATCAAATTCGCGCTACGAAGGCCAGACACACGATGTCACCGAAATGTCGCCACTCATTCTCGAAGAGGCCGGCAGGCCCATGCTCGCCATTGGTTCGGCCGGGAGCGAGCGCATTCTGGGTTCTCTCACCTATCTGCTGTTCCTGAGGTTTGGCCTTGGCTTTGGCGACGACATGGCGGATTTGATGGGGAAGCCCCGCGTCTTCCCAAAAGACGGCAAGCTCCGCATGCACCCAGATTTTTGGCCCGATGCGCGCGCGCATCTTGAGGCTCGAGGCTTTGAGATCTCGCCGACGGCGTACGAACCCTACACCCACGTGGGAATGGTGAATGCCGTGGAGCGTCTCGACAACCGTTGGTTTAAGAGCGGAGCCGACCCGTCGAGCTCAGGCAGCGCGCTTTGAGCGCCCAACAGCGCGGGTGGCCCCGGGTCGAACCGAAGAGATGCGACGGGCATCACGCCCAGACGTTCGTTGAACCCGCTCGACTCTAAATGAAGCTCCTCCGATGACCGGCTCTGAAAGCGAAGATCCGGAGCTCGGTCATCGAACCTCTGGGGGACAATATACACGAGTGGTGGGAAGTGCTGCGTAGGCCATCGCGCGGTCATTCTGGGGACGCAATCGAGATCAAATGCAGAGCAAATCCGGCATCTATTTCGGAAGCCGCCGTGGCGATGTTCGAGATGTTGAATGATCCTGGACGGTGCTCCAGATCGAGCCACTAGAGTCCTGATTCAGGTTTAGCGACACCTCCTGGCATAGTTTCCGCTCTGAGCGCTTGCCCCAGAAGAAGGCGACAGTCAGCCTCCGCCAGTCCGGGAACGATCGAACCTCGGCCCGTGTAGCTGTAGAAGCCCTGATGGTCTACACGACGCCCTTACCAGCTCGTCTATGTGGGCGACAGCGTCGGAATGGTTTTCCATGTATGCCGATCACACTCGTATCATGCTCGCCATGATGACATATATGGTATGCGGTGCGCCGCAGGCTGGAATGCACTTAAAAAGAGCGAATGCTCCATGAGGGCGATCGTTGGCATTGACCCAAGGATATTATTAGCATCCACATTATAGCGTTGTTTTCATTGCTAAAAATCAAAGTTCCATAAGATAGATTATGCAACTTTAACGTGTAGGAGCTAAGTTAAAATGTCCGGGTTTGGCAAAGTAGGAATGTCGCTCCTGCTTGTGCGCTGCCAATCTCTCCGCCTCCGACGGTGCGGGAGATTGCAACTTGGGACTTGTTCTGATGAGCGAACGCGAGCTGAAGCGTATCGAGGTTTTGTCGAAGGTCATTGAACGACGCATCTCCACTGCGTCGGGCGGGAAGATCCTGGGGCTCACGGTTCGCCAGACCCAACGATTATTGAGGACATTCCAAGACGACGGTGCCGCGGCTCTCCGGCACAAGGCGCGCGGCAGATGTTCGAACAATCGCATCGTCGATAACGTTCGCGACTTCGTCCTGGAGCTCATCCGCGAACACTATGTCGACTTTGGTCCGACGCTTGTCCGCGAGAAGCTGCTCGAGCGACACCAGATAGCGGTCAGCAAAGAGACGCTGCGCAAATGGATGACCGAAGCCGCCATTTGGACATCGCGACGTGAGCGTAAGAAGCAGCTTCACCAGCCACGGGGCCGGCGCGACTGCCTCGGCGAGTTGGTGCAGATCGACGGCTCGCACCATTGGTGGTTCGAGAACCGCGGTCCCAAGTGCGCCCTGCTCGTCTACATCGATGACGCGACCGGCAAGCTGCTGCATCTCCGTTTCGCCGGTTCCGAGAACACGTTCGATTACCTGATCGCCACCAAGGCCTATTTGCAGGAATGGGGCAAGCCGATCTCATTCTACAGCGACAAGCATGGCGTCTTCCGCACGGCGCATGGGTCGGAGAAGGATCGAACGACCGGCCTGACGCAATTCGGCCGTGCGCTCTACGAGCTGAACATCGACATCATCTGCGCCAACACCCCACAGGCCAAAGGCCGTGTCGAGCGGGCCAACCAGACGCTGCAGGACCGACTTGTGAAGGAGCTGCGCCTGCGCAACATCAGCACGATCGAGGCGGCGAACGCCTACGCGGCCGAGTTCGCTGCTGACTTCAATGTCCGCTTCGGCAAAGAGCCGCGTAATCCCAAGGACGTGCATCGTCTCCTCGCGGACCATGAGAAACTGGACAGCGCCATGTGCCGAAAGGAGTTCCGCACGCTGTCGCAGGCTCTGACGCTGCGCTATGACAAGGTGCTGTTCATCCTCGACCCGAGTGCCTTTGCGAAGACTCTGATCGGCAAGAAGGTGGTCGTCTGCGACTATCCTGACGGTCGGCTTGAGATCATGGAGGGCAGCACGTCCCTGCCCTACAGGACATTCGACAAGCTGTGCTCGGTTCACAGATCGGAGATTGTCGAGAACAAGCGCCTGGACGAAGCGCTGGCGATGGTCGCCGAGATGCAGGCCGGCCGGGATTTGCAGCGCAGCCAGCACGGACCACGGCGAACCGGGCAGACGAACCACATGTTCGGCATCCCGGATGGCAGCCAGAGCAACGGCTATGTGAAGCTGGGCGCAAGCCTGGCCGAAGGACGGATTTCATGAACGATCCCGCTGTGATCGCCCGACGAGAACAGGCGCTGGCAAAGCTGGAAGCTGCGGAATAGGCGTCGCTGTTAGACTGGATCAGCTAGCACTGGGCGTGTTAGTTAGCTGACGGTTCGCTCAAAAAACAACAAATTGGCCGCCCCCTTTGAGAAGCCGAGCTTTGAATAGAACGGAACCAAATTGTCCGGGCAGTAGAGCTCAAAGCTGGTAACCCGTCCCAGCGTCGGGTGTGTCACGACCCGGTCCAATATCGCTTCTCCGATTCCCCGCCCACGATAAGCTTCATGGACGATCACATCGAATATGAACGCTTTGAAGGTGTAGTCGGTCAGAACTCTTGTGAAACCTATCAACTTTCCTTCGGCCGAGCAGCACCCCAAGCTCAGGTCTGAATGCCTGACCATCGACATGACATCCTCGAATGTTCGGCCTTTGGTCCACCATTCCCTTCTGTAGAGGTCGTAGAGTTCGTCCTGCCGTGCGCCCTCGAAGACTTCGATCCAATCAATTTGCATAGCGAGTCCGACCGTTAGCCGGGATCATCCTGATCATTTCCATCGCCAACCTCTTTAACGTTCCCCGCCACGATATTCCATCCACCCACCATCGAGAACTGCGAGCAACTGCCATCAAGCATGGCGCCAAATCGCGCGCCTTCACGCCGAATGAACCAAAGCCTCACTCCCAGATCTTGTTTTCACAGCGTTAAGTTTACGGTGCCGTCGGCGCAATCTCACATTTAAGTGCAGTGCGACAGATGGCCTGCAAGCTCCTCGAACGAGAAGTTGCCATCAAAGCTGACAGGCCGGAACAATCGCGAAGTGGGGCCGTCTCGGTGAGTGGTCATGATTCAATTAGTCCCATCCTCGACCTTCTGGATATGGGCGGATATCGCGGCGCCCGACTCTGATTTCATCATAGAGGGCGGCGGCGCGCCTCGCCTTTCATGGGATTGGTTCTGTCCTAAGGGCGCGGCTGATCGGGGCACCGACCATGCTTGCCTGTCTCGCCTTGCCTCAAGCTGCAAGCGTGTTCTCTACAAGCTTCACCCAGAACGACGTCCCGTAGAGAACCGCCTGATCATTGAAGTCATATGCCGCGTGGTGCAAACCGGCGCTGTCGCCATTGCCGCACCAGATGAAAGCACCCGGTCGGTCCTGCGCCAAGTCGGAAAAATCTTCCCCACCCAGTATCGGCGGTGTCTCGACCACGTTGTCGTCACCGGCCACATCCCTGGCGACATTCATCGCAAGCTCGGTCGGCACGGGATGATTGAAAACAGCGGCATTGCTGCCCTCGATCTTCAAATCGATCTTCGCGCCAGTAACCTGGGCGATGCCGGCAACCACCTCAGCGATCCGTTTCTTGACCAGCTGACGAACCTCCGGAGTTAGAGCGCGCATGCTGCCTCGCAACTCTGCTGTCTGCGCAATCACTCGCTGCGTGGTGCCGGAATGGAATTCGTTAAACGAAATCGCCGCCGATTCCAAGGGATCGACGTTCTGCGTCACGATTTGCTGCAGGGCGGTGATCAGCTGCGCGCCGGCTAGCATCGCGTCGATGCATTTATGCGGTGTCCCGGGATGGCCGCCGCGGCCTTCGATTGTGATCTCGATACCATCCGTTGCTGCCATCACCGGGCCTTGCCGGATGCCAAAGGCCCCAATCGGCATGCCCGGAAGGTTGTGCATGCCATAGACTTGCTCGATATCAAAACGGTCCATCAGGCCGTCCTCGATCATCGCTTGCGCGCCCGTACCGATCTCTTCCGCAGGTTGGAAGATCAACACCGCCGTACCGGCGAAATTCCGGGTTTCGGCAAGGTAGCGCGCCGCGCCCAACAGCATCGCGGTATGGCCGTCATGACCGCATGCATGCATGAAGTCCTTGTTCTTGGAGGCATAGGGCAGACCGGTCGACTCCTCGATCGGCAGCGCATCCATGTCAGCCCGCAACCCGATCATCTTGAGGTTGCCATTGGTCACGGTTTTCGCACCCTTGATGACGCCCACGACACCGGTCTTGCCAATGCCGGTCACTACCTCGTCGCAACCAAATTCGCGCAGGCGCTCAGCGACGAAGGCGGAAGTGCGGTGTTCATCGAAGCCCAGTTCTGGATGTGCGTGGATGTCGCGGCGCCAGGCTGTGATTTCATCATAGAGGTCGGCGACGCGATTGAGGACTGGCATGTGAATTCCCTTCTTGCGATACGCTAGGTTGGATGGTGTCGAGCCTTTGGCGATTCTACGAATGAAAATTAGAAGCGGTGTCGTGTGGCTCCGCTGGTGCGATAAACCGAAGGGGGACTATTCCGCAGGTCCATAGTTCACAGTTCACGTCACTCGTTCGAAACGGGCGCCAGCGGATCAAAGCGAGCAGCAGGCGCGGCACCGTAAACTTAACGCTGTGAAAACAAGATCTGGGAGTGAGGCTTTGGTTCATTCGGCGTGAAGGCGCGCGATTTGGCGCCATGCTTGATGGCAGTTGCTCGCAGTTCTCGATGGTGGGTGGATGGAATATCGTGGCGGGGAACGTTAAAGAGGTTGGCGATCGGGTCGTGGACGGAAACGAAACGCTGAAGATGTCGCGCTGACTTGAAGCGCTTCATGATCCTCTCCCGCCGTCGGATGGGTTGATGAGAGTTCTCCGCCCGATTGTTCAGGCCCTTGTGCGAGCGATGCTATGCT